>DASVUA010000061.1:0-5259 GCA_036387295.1 Thermoanaerobaculia bacterium
GTCTACGACTCTCTCCCTGCCAACCTCCGCAGCGAAGTCGACATCCTCCCGGGCAACCAGGAAGACGAGATGGGCCGCGTCACCGGCACGATCTTCTACCCCGTCCGGAAGAACGTTCCGGTCAGCGGCCGCGATCTGAAGAACGCCCGCGTGCAGAAGGGCTCGGTCGGCGAGCCGGTCATCGGCTTCTCGCTCACGCCCGACGGCGCGCCGAAGTTCCAGGCGCTGACACGTGCGAACGTGCAGCGTCAGCTCGCGATCGTCCTCGACAACAAAGTCGTCTCCGCTCCGAACATCGAGAGCGAGATCAGCGGCGAAGGCGTGATCCAGGGCAGCTTCACCCAGCAGCAGGCGAGCGATCTCGCGCTGGTGCTGCGCAGCGGCGCGCTTCCCGCCTCGCTGACGACGCTCGAAGAGCGCACCGTCGGCCCGTCGCTCGGACGCGATTCGATCCGCCAGGGGATGACCGCTTCGGCCATCGGCTTCGCGCTCCTCGTGATCGCGATCATCGCGTACTACAAGGGCGCCGGCGTCAACGCCATCATCGCGCTCCTGCTCAACCTCATCATCCTCCTCGGCATGATGGCGTACTTTGGCGCCACGCTGACGCTTCCCGGCATCGCCGGCATCATCCTCACGCTCGGCATGGCCGTCGACTCGAACGTCCTCGTGTTCGAGCGCATCCGTGAAGAGCTGCGCGAAGGCAAGACGGTGCGCGCGTCGATCGATCAGGGCTTCACCCGCGCGTTCGCGACCATCATCGACACGCACTTGACGACGATCATCTCGGCACTGTTCCTCTTCCAGTTCGGGACCGGGCCGATTCAGGGTTTCGCCGTGACGCTGCTCATCGGTCTCGGCGCCTCCGTCTTCACCGCGTTCTTCGTGTCGCGCATGATCTTCGACATCGTTTACAAGCCGACCGAGCGCCCGCGCGAGATCAGCATCTAAAGCCGGCACAGGGATATTTCACATGCGATTTTTCGAGAATCCGAACTACGACTTCATCAAGTACCGCTGGCATGCGGTGATCATCTCGCTGCTCCTGATCGGAACCGGCCTGGTGATGTTTCTCACCCGCGGCATCAACCTCGGCATCGACTTCGCCGGCGGCGCGACGATCGTCCTGAAGTTCAACGGCGAGGTTCCGCTCGACGCGCTTCGGAACGATCTTCCGAACGCGACCATCCAGCAGTACGGCCGCGCCGACGAGCGCTCGGTACTCATTCGCCTTCCGCAGCTCAAGCGTGAAGGGGACTACGCCGGCCAGACCGTCGAGACCCTCCATCGCTCGATGAACCCGCAGTCGGCGCAGAAGCACGATCTCAACTACCTCGGCAGCGACCGTCTCGCGTCGCTGCTCATGCAGGCCGATCCCGACAACAAGGGTACGAATCCCGCCGCCGTGCAGTACTACAACGGCATCGCCGATCGGGTGATCGACAAGCGGTCCGACCTCGGCGTCTTCACCTCGATCCAGCAGGCCACCGCGGGCACCTCGACCGGCGTTGCGCGCGTCCTCAACGAGCGCGCGTTCCTCGGCCGCTTCAACGTTCTCAATCAGGAGACGGTCGGTCCGCAGGTCGGCAAGCAGCTCCAGCAGCGTGCGGTCTGGGCCATCGTCCTCTCGTCGCTGGCGATGGGCCTCTACATCTGGTTCCGCTTCGACTTCGTCTTCGGCATCGCCTCGGTCATCTGCATCATCCACGACGTTCTGATCGCGATGGCGTTCCTGCTGCTGCTCAATCTCGAGTTCTCGCTGAACGTCGTCGCCGCGCTGCTGACGATCGTCGGTTACTCGATCAACGACACGGTCGTCACGTTCGACCGCGTTCGTGAGAACCGCCGGAAGATCAAGAAGCCGATGTCGCTCTCCGAGCACCTCAACCTGGCGATGAACCAGACGCTCTCGCGCACGATCCTCACCAGCGGCACGGTCTTCCTCGTGCTGCTCGCGATGCTTGCGTTCGGCGGCGAAGTGATCCGCAGCTTCTCGTGGATCCTCACGATCGGCGTGATCAGCGGCACGTATTCGACGCTGCTCATCATCCCCGCCGTTGCCGTGGCGTGGGAGCGTCACAGCCAGAAGAACCGTCCGGCCGCTGCCGGTGCGCGCGTCGAGGCTCCGGCCATCGAAGCGCCGCGCAAGCGCCGCGCGTCGTAGTCACGCGTCTCTGCACAGAAGTTGCTCAGGCGAGCGGGTATGAAGAAATTCGTACCCGCTTTTTTTGTCCTTCTCCTTCTCACCGTGTCGAGCGAAGCGCAGCAGACGCGCTGGGGCGTTCGCGCCGGCGTCGTCGATAACGATCCGATGATCGGCGCCGAAGTCCTCGTGCCGCTTCCGATGGGATTCGTGCTGAATCCGAATATCGAGTTCTCGAGTGATGTCTTCACCGCGAACGCGGACGTGCATTACGACTTCACGCTCAATGCGCAGACCGACCTCTGGCTCGGCGCCGGCCTCGCGTTCGTCAATCCGGACGACGCCGATTACGACGGCGGCATCAACCTGCTCGGCGGCGTCGGTGTGCGCCGCGGCAACTGGTACCCGTACGGCCAGATCAAGATGACGAGCGGCAGCGACATCGACGAGTTCTGGTCCGCGGCCGTCGGCGTGCGCTTCTAAACGCGCACGCCAGAGGGAGACGACGAGGAGGCCTCCGGCGGGCCCGCCCGGCCGGCGGCGTTTGTTGCCGCGAGGACCGCGTTCAGCGCGGCATCCGCGCGTTCAGCCTTGGGCCACCAACGCTGCCGGCCGGGCCGCCCGCCGGAGGCCCCTTCGTCTCCATTTGGCCTGCGATAGACTCGCGCGCCGCAAGGAGAACCGAACACGATGCAGGACGACAACGACCGCGACGAAGCCCTCGAATATCACTCCGGCGGACGGCCGGGAAAGATCGAGGTCGTGCCGTCGAAACCGACCGCCACGCAGCGGGACCTCTCGCTCGCGTACACGCCGGGAGTTGCCGTTCCCTGCCTCGAGATCGCTGCCGATCCGGCCGCGGTTTACAAGTACACGGCGAAAGGAAATCTCGTCGCCGTCATCACCAACGGCACCGCGGTCCTCGGCCTCGGCAACATCGGCGCCGCGGCCGGTAAGCCGGTGATGGAAGGGAAAGGCGTTCTCTTCAAGCGCTTCGCCGACATCGACGTGTTCGACATCGAAGTCGATACGCGCGACACCGAAGAATTCATCCGTTGCGTGAAGCTCCTCGAGCCGACCTTCGGCGGCATCAACCTCGAAGACATCGCGGCGCCTGAATGCTTCGAGATCGAAGAGCGTCTGAAAGCCGAGATGAAAATCCCGGTCTTTCACGATGACCAGCACGGCACCGCCATCATCTCGGCTGCCGCACTCGTCAATGCGCTCGAAGTGGCGAACAAGAAGATCGAGACCGTGAAGGTCGTGATCTCCGGCGCCGGCGCCGCGGCCATGGCCTGCCTCCGTCTCTATCTCAAGCTCGGCCTGCGCAAAGAGAACGTGCTGCTCGTCGACCGTCACGGCGTGATCTACAAAGGGCGGACGGTCGACATGACCGCGTACAAAGAAGAATTCGCGGCCGAGACCGACCGGCGCACGATGGCCGACGCGTTCGTCGGCGCCGACGTGTTCATCGGCCTCTCGGCCGGCGGCATCGTCTCGCAGGACATGATCCGCTCGATGGCGTCCGATCCGATCGTCTTCGCCATGGCCAATCCGACGCCGGAGATCGGCTACGAAGAAGCTGTTTCCGCCCGCGCCGACGTCATCATGGCCACGGGCCGCTCCGATTACCCGAACCAGGTGAACAACGTCCTCGGATTTCCGTTCATCTTCCGCGGCGCGCTCGATTGCCGCGCCACGACGATCAACGACGAGATGAAGCTCGCCGCCTCGCACGCGCTGGCGGATCTTGCGAAAGAAGATGTCCCTGATTCCGTGCTGCGCGCGTACGGCACCGAGCGCATCTCGTTCGGCCGCGAATACCTGATCCCGAAGCCGTTCGATTACCGCGTGCTGCTCAACGTTCCGGTGGCCGTGGCGCGCGCCGCGGCGGAGACCGGCGTCGCGCAGCAGCCGATCGAAGACTACGCCGCCTACCGCGCCCGTCTCGAGCACATGCTCGGCCGTTCGCGCGGCCTGATGCACGAGATCTACAGCCACGTGCGCCAGAGCCCGAAGCGGATCGTCTTTCCGGAAGGCGATCAGGAGAAGATCATCCGCGCCGCGAAGATCCTCATCGACGAAGGCCTCGCGCATCCGATCCTCCTCGTCAGCCGCGCCGAGGCTGCGCCGCTGCTGCGGAAATACAACATCGACGAGGCGAAGATCACGATCGTCGACATCTTCGAAGCGGAGAAGAGGCAGCAGTACATCGAGCGCTTCCACGACATTCGGCGGCGCTACGGCATCACCATGGCGGATGCCACACGCATCCTCAACAGCCGCAACTACTACGCGATGATGATGCTCGACGCGGGCGATGCCGACGGCGTCATCTCCGGCCTGCGCGCGTACTACCCCGCCACGCTCAAGCCTGCGCTGCAGATCGTGAAAACACGGCCGGGCGTGAAGAACGTCTCGGGCGCGTACCTGCTGATGTTCAAGAACCGGATGGTCGTACTGGCCGATACGACGGTGAACATCAATCCCGACAGCGAGACGCTCGCGGAGATCGCGGAGCTCACGGCCGAAACGGCGAAGCGCTTTCACCTCGAGCCGCGCATCGCCATGATCTCGTTCTCGAACTTCGGTTCGACCCGCGATCCGCAGACCGAAAAAGTGCGCGACGCCGTGCGCATTCTCAAAGAACGGCGGCCGGACCTCATCGTCGAAGGGGAGATGCAGGCCGATACGGCGGTGGTGCCGGAAATCGCCGCGCACGACTATCCGTGGAGCGCGATCCAGGGCGACGCAAATGTCCTCGTCTTCGCCAATCTGGACGCCGCGAACGCCGCGTACAAGTTGTTGTGGCGCCTCGCCGGCGCGGAAGTGATCGGCCCGATTCTTCAGGGTCTCGCGAAACCGGTGCACGTGCTGCAGCGAGGCGTCGACGTCAACGACATCGTCAACATGGCCGCCATCGCGGTGCTCGACGCGCAGGAGCTCGAGCGAGGCTGACGTCGGCGGCGACGCCTCGGCCCGCCTCGCGACGCGCTGAATTCAGTCTGGAGTGCGGCGACGCCAGTCGCCGCTTTCACTCGCGGAGGCGCGAGCCTCCGCTTCGCGCAGCTGCGGCAGCTGGCGCTGCCGCGAGTAAAAGCGGCGGCTCTGCCGCC
>DASVUA010000062.1:0-3932 GCA_036387295.1 Thermoanaerobaculia bacterium
TATGCACTCGGCCTCGACGCGATGATCACGACGAGCCACGATCCCTTCCTTCCTAACGCCCTTACGGATCACCTAAACATCGGTAACGAGCGCGAGACGGTCATCAGCTCGGAGATCTTCCTCGAAGTCTCCAACGACAAAGACCAAGTGCTCACGATTCGCAGACCCGTTGCGGGCGGCGAAAGCAGGTATCTCGTCAACGTTTGGAATGGTCCCGCCATCTCAGAGCCGGATCGCACATTCAAGAAGACTGACTATTATGTTCGGCAGGCCGGTGCCGCGACACAGGCACGTGGCTTTCACAGCATGCTCGCGCACTTCGTCGGCTGGTCGTTACCTACGGTTCCTCGCTTCAATGGCGACGAAGTGCCTCTCTACGTCGAAGCGATCTTCCCGCTTCTGTTCGTCGAGCAGAAGAAAGGCTGGGCGTCAGTGCGTGGTCGCTTCCCCACGCATTTCGGCATCCGCGACGTTTGGAAACGGTCGCTCGAATTCCTTCTCGACCTCGACGCCTACGAGCTCGCGGTCGCGCGTCAGACGCTACGCAATGAACTCGACGCCGCACGTGCAGCATGGAAGGAGAACTTCACTGCCTCCGAGGCTCTGGCGCGTGTATTCGGTGCCGTTGCTCGCTATTTACCCGAACAACCCACAGCATCGTGGCCCCCGCAGGTGACGCCACGGTTGCTCATTCCGCGTGGAGCAGATCTCGATCCGCTCAAAGATATTCTAAAGCAGGACGAGACGCGCCTCGCGCAACTCGTCGAACAACCCGTGCCTGACGTCGGCACCGTAGCCGATCAGCGCCAGGTGGATCTTCAACAGGCTGAAATCGAACTTGCCGAGTTACAGTACCAAGCCACCACGCTGGTATCCGCGATTGAACAAGAGTCAGCTGAACTCGACGCCACGCGGGCGCGCCTCGAAGTCCTTCGCGACGACATTCGTCGAATGAAAGACACGCAGAAACTCATTCGCCTCGGCTCTGACCAAGCCATCTCGGCGCTCGAAGGCGTGTGTCCAACGTGTCGCCAGCAACTTCATGACGACGCGTTGCACGACGATGCGGCGCTGACGATGCCGCTCGACGACAACCTGAAGTTTGTTGATGAGCAAATCGCCGTCTTTCAGCTTGTCGAAACCGAGTCTCTTGCGCGCGTTGCATCATCGCGCGCCTTGCTCGCGGCAACGAACCGGAGGGTGGCCGAAGTCCGCGGCCGCATCCGCGCTCTGCGCGCCACGCTCGTGTCCGACCCGCGTTTGCCCTCGATGGCAGACGTTGAGGAACGCATCAACCTTGAGACCCGTGTTCGTGAATTTAACAAACTGCTCGACGCCTTCGACCCGCTGTTGGCGCGCTTCGCTCAGCTCTCATCCGAATGGGCCGATCTCCAGACCAGACGTATGGCGTTAGGCGATGCGGAAGTCTCGGACGACGATGAAGCGAAGCTCTCTACTTTGGAAAAGTCTTTCAGACAGCAGCTCCGCGACTACGGGTTCTCAAGCGAGCAAGTCACCAAGATCGTGATCTCTCGCTCTACCTACCAGCCCGAGTCTGCAGGGTTCGACGTAGAAGCTGACGCCTCAGCAAGCGACATGATCCGAGTCATCTGGTCCTATATGCTCGGCCTACTGGAAGTCGCGCGCACAATGGCGACTAACCACCTCGACCTGCTCGTCTTCGACGAGCCGCGCCAACAGAGCACCGCGAAGCAAAGCTTTCAACGTCTCGTGAAGCGTGCGGCGCTCGCAGCCGGTCACGACCAGCAGGTGATCTTTGCGACGAGCGAGGAACTGACCACGGTCCGAACAGCACTCAAGGATCTTCCGCACACAATCCGCACCTTCGATCGAAAACTTCTTCAACCGTTGGAGGTCTAGTAGCCGCTCTCCCCCGTTGGCGCAAAGATCAGTCGCGGCGTACCTATTCGCGGAGTTGGCCACGGCTCATAGTGATCAACGCCTCGTATCATGTCTTGGCTCGTTGCGCTGATCAGGTTGACTTCGCACTGGCGGAGGCGGATCGGGAACAACAATAGGAGCTGCTGCTGCTTTCAGGACGCCGGTCGCGGCAACCAACCGCGCCTGTACTGATTGCAACTCGGTGTTAGTTGCCTGAGTATTCTTTAGTGCGGCCGCAAGCTTGTCTAGTTCATTCTGGACCTTCGTAAGCTCCGCGCTACGCAGCGCGACTTCACGCTCCAATTGCGTGCGCCGCCGCTGCAGAAGTTCCGACTCGAGATCGAGCCGAGCGGCTTTGATTTGTGCGAGCGTATATTCGCGGTCCGACCTTGACCACTGGATGAGCAGTCCGCCCAGACTAACCACGGCAACGAAGCTGGCGGTCGTTAGAGCAGCGATGACGGAGGGGTTCTTAAATGGGCGTCGTAGTGCATCAACTTCTGCCTGTAATTTCTTGATCTCCCACGACAACTTAACTTCTTCGCTGAGAACTGGGGTAGTTGTTGGCGCGTCGGACATTGATGACCTCCCGCTCGCGCAGTTTACTCCTGTAACCACCTTGCCGGTGTGGGTTGTCAGGTGATGGCGCAGCGTGTCGATAGTCTGCACGTTCGCGGCGGGTCTTCTGGTCGGCCTACCTATGATGGCGCGGAGCGCTATCCTCTATATGGCAGCAGCGCGTAAACGTTCGAGCCGAGGCGTGACCGGGGCTGCTATCGCTTCCGGATGAGCTGTCCGAGATCGCGACCGGTAAAGACGTCCACGAGATCCGTGACCTCGCACTCCAACGCAATAGCTAAGCGAATGATCATGGTCAGAGTGGGTACCTTCAGGCCGCGCTCCATCTGGCTGATGTACGCGTGAGTCGATCCTGTCAGTTCCGCGAGTGAGCGCTGGCTCTCGCCGCGCTGCTCTCGCAGTTCGCGGAGCCGCGCGCCAAACAGTTCACCGTCAGATCGCGACATCGTCCGCGCGCAGCTCTTTCCGCTTGCCTGTACGGGTCGACGTTGGTATACTATGATATACCAACAGGAGATCTTGAATTATGCTCGACCCGGCCCTCATCCAACGCATCCGATCCATCTTCCTACATCACGAGCCCCGCGTCACGATCGCCGACGCGGCGGGCCTCCTCGGGTGGTCGGGCGCGGAGATGAACCGCGCCATTCGCGAGGGCGAGATCGAGGTCGTCTCAACCTGCAGCGGGAAGAGGATTGAGCTGCGGGAGCTGGCGGCGTATGCGCTCCAGCAGTGGCCGTTGACGGCGATCGAAGAGGCGCTCGGGCGGGATGCGGCGTTGATCCTGCCGCCGGGGTTGCGGACGCGGAAGCTGACGGTGCGATTGCCGCGGTATCAGATCGGCGCGTTGCAGGTCCTTGCCGATGATGGGCGGGAGTCGGTGGACGCGATGTTGACGCGGATGTTGGAGGAGCTGACGGACGTCAATCAGCAGCGGCTCGCGCGGCTGATCCCCGGGCTCGCGGAAGCGCGGACGTGGCCAGAACCGGCGTCGACAGATCGCGCATTCGGAAACAACTGACGTGGAGGTAATGCGTAATGTCCTCTCCCCTCTCTGATGCCATCCGCCGGCTGCCGGCACTCAGTCGTCCGCGGCGTCGGCGCGTCCGCAAACGGATCGATCGGCCGGTCGAGGTTCGGAAAGAGCCGCAGCCGCGGCCCGCGCGGGCGCCGTATGTCCTTACCCTCTCCTCGCGGCGCGTCACGCGGCGCACCATGCCCGAGGCGGTTGTGCCGTACTTGAGAATGTCGGGACGGTGGCTCGAAGAGAATGGGTTCACCATCGGCTCGGGGGTGCAGGTGGTGGTCGAGCGTGGGCGGGTGACGCTGATCAGCACAGCGGTCGACAGAGACGACGAGAGTGACGACGAGAGGCCTCCGGCGGCCGGGCCGCGGGCCCGGACCCATTTGTTGGCCTAGCCTCCGCGACACAGCTTCGTATCTGGCGACAG
>DASVUA010000063.1:0-2080 GCA_036387295.1 Thermoanaerobaculia bacterium
TCACGAACATGGCCTCCGGCATCCTGAAGCAGAAACTGACGCATCAGGAAGTGATGGAGACGACGTCGCGCGTGCAGCAGCAGTTCACGAACCTCGTCCTCGGCGTGCTCGACCGTTTCGCGCAATAAACCGGCTTCTGCATTGCAAAACGTGCAGAGTAGATGTCTCTGCTGAATGCTGTATTCGGCCGCCGGCTGGCCAGTTCCGAAGCCGAGGATGTGAAGATCGGCGCCACGCGCGGCGTGCCGGTTCTCGGGCTCGACGCGCTTGCATCGGCGGCGTATGGGCCGGAAGCGGCGCTCGCGATTCTGATTCCCCTCGGCGCGGCCGGTCTCGTTTACATGCGGCCGCTGACGCTGGTCATCCTCGGACTGCTACTCATCCTCTACCTCTCGTACCGGCAGACCATCACCGCCTATCCGAACGGCGGCGGCGCGTATGTCGTGGCAAAAGAGAACCTCGGAACGCTGCCGGGGCTGTGCGCCGCCGCGGCGCTGATTCTCGATTACATCCTCAATGCGGCAGTCGGGATTTCCGCCGGTGTCGGCGCGCTGGTATCGGCGTTCCCTTCCCTGCACGAGCACACGCTCGCGCTCTGCCTCACGATTCTCGTCTTCATCGCGATCATGAACCTGCGCGGCGTGCGGGAGTCGGGACTCGCGTTCGGTGTACCGACGTATCTGTTCGTCGTCGTCTTCGGAATCGTGCTGCTGATCGGGGTCGTAAAGTCGGTCAATGCGAACGGTCACCCGGTGCCGGTCCTCCCCCCGCCGCCACTCGCCGCCGCCGCCGGGACAGCGAGCATCTGGCTGCTGCTGCGCGCGTTCGCGAGCGGCTGCACGGCGATGACGGGAGTGGAAGCGGTGAGCAACGGCGTGCCGCTCTTTCGCGATCCCGCGGCCAAATACGCGAACCGCACGCTCACCGCGATCTGCCTCATCCTCGGCGTGCTCCTCGGCGGCATCGCCTACCTGACGCACGCCTACGGCATCGGCGCGATGAAGCAGGAGATGGCGGGGTATCAGAGCGTGTTGTCGTCACTCATCGCCGCGATCGTCGGCCGCGGCTTCCTGTACTACGTGACGATCGGCAGCCTGCTGTGCGTCCTCTGTCTCTCCGCGAACACGAGCTTCGCCGGATTTCCGCGCATCTGCCATCTCATCGCCCAGGACGACTTTCTGCCGCACGCCTTCGCAAATGTTGGACGGCGTCTCGTCTACTCGATCGGCATCGTCGTCCTCACCACTCTTTCCGGCGGTCTGCTGATCGCGTTCGGCGGCATCACCGAGCACCTCATCCCGCTCTTCGCGGTGGGCGCGTTCGGCGCGTTCACGTTGTCGCAGGCGGGGATGATCGTGCACTGGCGGCGCCTCGGCGCACGCGCGCATTTTGGACATCTGACGATCAACGCGGTCGGCGCCGCGACGACAGGCATCGCCCTCGTGATCATCACCGTCGCGAAGTTCCATGACGGCGCGTGGATCACCGTGGTGATCATTCCTCTGCTGCTGCTGCTCTTCTATTCAGTGCGCGGCCATTACGCGAAGGTGGAAGGGCAGACCGGCAGAACGACGGAAATCGAGTTGAGCGGAGATCCGGCGCCGGTCGCGGTCGTGCTTCCGGTCAAGTCGTGGGACAACCTGACGGAGAAAGCGCTCCGTTTCGGCCTCACCCTCTCCCCCGACGTGACGGCGGTGCACATCTATTCGACAGAGGAAGAGTGTGAAGCGCTGCAACAGGCGTGGTCGCAGTACGTGGAAGAGCCGATGAAGCGGGCGAACCTGCGTCCCACGCCGCTGGTCTGCCTCTTCTCCCCGTACCGCCGCCTCTTCACGCCGCTGCTCGAATATCTCGACGGGCTGCGCAAAGACCGCACCGGCATGATCGCCGTGATCCTGCCGGACCTCGTGGAAGCGCGCTGGTGGGAGTATCTGATGCACACCCAACGCGCGAACGTCCTCCGCTCGCTGCTCCTGCTGAAAGGCAATCAGCGCGTGGCCGTAGTGAGCGTGCCCTGGTACCTCGAGCGAAGAAGATCGACGGCACGAAGAAAGAACGTCGCGATCGCCCCGCAAGAAAG
>DASVUA010000064.1:0-4362 GCA_036387295.1 Thermoanaerobaculia bacterium
CGCCGTTGAACCACGTCCGACGCGCCAACCACCGAGACGTTGAGCGTGAGATCAGTCGTGATCAGCCCTTGCAAATCTTCGTCGGGCACGCTTTGGGAGCTGTGGACCTCTCCACGGATTTCGCTGAATCTCCGTTGAAGCATGTGGAGCGCGTCATCCGCAATCGCGCCGACGGCCGGTAGCGCACCCGCGTCGCCGATAGTAGTGATCACGTTCCGGAGAGGTGCGGCCTGGCTCGGAGTAGCCGATGCAGGCGCCGGGATGTTGGCCGGTGTGACACGCTGATGTTTCATTTGCTGCCGTCGGTCTGCCACCGTGGCCACGTCGGGTGCCTCCGCATTGACGTTGACCCTCACCTCCACAGGTGAAATCAACTGCGCCGGAGCCGGCGGGGCGGCGATGGGCTCAGCGGTCCGCGCCTTCTCGCGTCCCGCGATGGCACTCAAGAGCGACACTACCGTGAATGAGATCGCCAATGCGAAACCCAACGGGCGCGACAGCTTGTCCGCAGAACGGCCCTGAAGCGCGAAGACGAACGAGACGAGGCCTGCGAGGCCCGACACGCCGGTGAGGATCTCAAGAACCACTTTTATGATGTTCATGGTGGGAACGCCCACTTAGGAGTGTCGTGGCGGGGAGAAATCCTACCCCAGCAATTGCTGCGGCCCCGTTCAGCGGTCGAAAGGGCCGGTACGCCAGCCCGGCACCGTCGCCTCGAGCGGCAGATCGGCGGCGAGATGAGCGGTCGCAACGTCGACAGCATAAGAGACGGTATCGAGGGCGCAGAGTGAGGTGAGGCGCGCAGGACGGCGAACAGGCGAGGCGGCCCTCAATCTACGGCACGTGGAATCCGTTGTCGCCGTCACACCCACTGCTACCATCCTCTAATGCTCCCGAAGTACGAGCACGAGATTCGTGATCCGATTCACACCTTCATCCGCGTCTCGTCCGATGAGCGGCGCGTCATCGACTCACGCGCCTTCCAGCGTCTCCGGCACATTCATCAGCTCGCGCTCACGTTCCTGGTGTATCCCGGCGCGACGCACCGACGCTTCGAGCACTGCCTCGGCGTCATGGATCTGGCGGGTCGCATCTTCGACGTCATCACGCGCCACCCCCGACACCCCGACGTTCAGCAGTTGTTTCCGTCCGACAAGGAACTCGACTACTGGCGCACGGTTGTGCGGATGGGCGCTCTCTGTCACGACCTCGGGCACATCCCCTTCTCCCACGGCGCTGAGGCGGTGTTGCCGAAGGGAACACACCACGAGCAGCTTTCGGTCGACGTCATCCTGAGCGACGAGATGCGGGAGATCTGGTCGACGATGAAGCCGCCCATCGATCCACTAGACGTAGCGAAGGTAGCGGTCGGCCTGAAGGATTGGCCCCGCGACCCGAAGGATTTCAGTCCGTGGGACGAGCTCATGACCGAGATCGTCACCGGCAATGCATTCGGCGCCGATCGCGCCGACTATCTCCTCCGCGATTCGCATCACGCCGGCGTGGCGTACGGCCGTTTCGACCACCACCGCCTCGTCGACACGCTGCGCGTGCTCCGCGCGCCCGGAACGGGCAAGCCGACCATCGGAATCGAGCGGGGCGGGATGCATGCTGCCGAGGGTTTGCAGCTCGCGCGCTATTTCATGTTCGAGCAGCTCTACTATCACCGCGTCCGGCGTGCTCTCGACCTGCACCTGCGCGAGTTCCTCCGCGCGATCCTGCCGGGCGCGGTATACCCGACAGCGGTCGACGAGCATGTCCGGCTGACGGACAACGAGGTGCTGGTCGAGCTCTCGAAAGCTGCCTACGACACGAACCATCCAGGCCACGAGGCCGCCGACAGGATTTCCAGCCGCCGCTTCTACCGCGTCCTTTACGAGCCGACACAGGACGATCTGAGCACGAACATCAACGCCGTCGAGGCGGTCCTGCAGGCAGCGGTGACGCGCTTCGGCAGCAACGCCGTCGCACGCGACCGCGAGACGAAGCCGTCGAAGCCGATGGACTTTGCAGTGTGGCGCGATGACGGGCAGATCGTCTCCTCACTGCAGGAGTCGAAAGTGCTCGAACGCGTACCCGCAGCGACATTCGACCGCGTCTTCGTCGTGCCCGAGTTGCGCGAGGAAGCGGAACGATGGTTGAAGGAGAATCTCCGAGGTATCCTGCAGATGCGCATCGAGGAGGAAATATGACGGTCGACGAATTGAGGGATTGGGCGATTCTCGGCCGGATCGTCGAGCGCGTGGAAGAGCAGAAACGGTTCTGCGGGGAGACGCTGCTCCAGAAGTCGGCGTATTTCCTCAAAGAGATGTTCGACGCGCCGATCTCTGCGCCATTCCGCATCTATTACTACGGTCCGTTCTCGTTCGACCTGCGCGAGACGCTCTCGACGATGGAAGGGCTCGACGTGGTGCAGACGGTCCCTCACGAATGGGGAGCGACGTACCGCGTTGGCCGCCGCTATGGACAGGTGCGAGACCGCTTTCCCAAAACGATGGAGCGGCTGGAGCCGGCGATCGATTGGGTGATGCGCGAGCTCGCCCCCCTCGGCGTGAAAGAACTCGAGCCGCTCGCGACCGCCCTGTTCCTCAAGCGAGAACAGCCGGACGCGAACGACGAGACGCTCGCGGCCCGCCTCCACGAGATCAAGCCCCACGTCTCAGTCGATGCCGCCCGTGTCTCGCTGCAGAAGGTGGGCGGGTGGATGGAGAGGGCGTAGCGGATTGAGGTCGGCGGAGACAGCCATGCCCCACTTTCACGAGCGTTCCGTGTCTCTCATCTAAGCCGACGGAGACGATCACGACTTCGCTGACGAATAGTCGGCGCGGTGAACCCCTTCGCGCGGGCTCGAACACCGACAAAATACGCCCGAGTCCGTTCCATGCTTCAATACGTCCGAGGAGCGAACACCGTGCATCGTGTTCCGCGCAGTCATGCCGGCGCAATTCTGGAGTCCCGACGATTGGCAACTCGCCGTCAACCTTTGGCTGACGACGCGATACGGCCTTGGAAATTACCAGAAGGTGCCTGACAAGCACGTCGGAGACTTCGGTATCGAAGGGTACTCAACGGATGGCAATGTTTACCAGTCGTACGCACCCGACGCGCTGACGACTGCGCAGGATCTCTACGAAAAGCAACGCGACAAGATGACGACGGACATTGGCAAGTTCTGCAACAACGGAACAGATCTCCTCAAGATGTTCAACGGCATGCTGATCAACCGATGGCTGCTCGTCGTACCGATCTTCGATAGCGCTCGCCTGGTCCAGCACGCCGCCACCAAAACCAAAGAAGTCACTGATCGCAACCTGAGCTACGTCGCGGATGGATTCCGTGTCGGCATCGTTGACGAGAACGACTTCGAGGCGGAGAAGGCAAAGCTCGTCATGATCGGTGCCCACAAGGTGCAAGTCGACACTCCTTCACCGACTGATCAGGTCATCACCGCCTGGACGCAGCGGAACGCGCAGTTTCTCGTGACTGCCCGTGAAAAACTCGACGCTGTCCTGCCGCAAGATCGTCGCGAGCCTTTCGTGCAACAACTCGCTCGCCTCTACGTGCGTGGCGAAACTACGCTTCAGACACTCGATGCGAAGTATCCGGTACTTGCCACCAGCGCCAGGCGGCTCAAATCACAACGCGAGCAGACCCTTGAGGCGGAGTCGCTTCTCGCCACCGGCCCACCCAACGCCCGGCTCGAAAAAACCATTGATGCTTTCGAGCAACACCTCTTTGAGAACATACCTGGCATGTCACGGGACGTTGCACGTCAACTCGCGTGGGAAGCCGCAGCCGACTGGATCTTCCGATGCCCACTGAACTTCTAGATCCATTTCAGGACAAAGAACTCGCTGCGCTGCTGGACGTACCGTTTCAGTTCCGGCGCCGGCCCGTGCCGCTGCCGGCGGATGAGCGCCTCGCCTACCGTCTCGCGGTCTTGCTGCTCCTGCTCCGCGACTGCTCGCGAAGCAACAAATCGACGCTCAAGCGTCTGCATTTTCTCGACTGGGCAGCGGGCGGGATCGACCGGGTCGAACTCGTGAAGGGCATGAAGAATCTCCATGAGCTCGGGAGGGCGATCATTCGGTACGACCCTCTCGTCGATGCCGCCCTGCGCTTCGCCGCCGCCGAAAAGCTCGTGAGGATTGAGAACTCGCGCATCACGCTCACTGAGCACGGCCTCGCTTTTCTCAAAGCAATTGACTCAGACGCTGACCTCCTCGGCGCCGAGAAAGGCGCCATGCGCACGCTCGGGAAACACATCCTCGAAGGTTGGTTTTGAGTGCGAAACCGATGAGTCTCAGAATCGAAGCGCTGCTGATCCGCGTCAACACCTCTAAGGGGCTTCGTGGTATCCGG
>DASVUA010000065.1:0-2338 GCA_036387295.1 Thermoanaerobaculia bacterium
CGGACGATCCTCACCGCGGCCGACCTCACGGTCGATACGCGCGTCCATGTCAAGGCAAAGCAGGTCGAGAGCGGCTTTGTCGCCACGCTCGTCGCCGTGCAGAACGGCGGGGCGGGGGAGGATGACGGCGACCGGCCGGAAGGGCGCGAGTACGAGGGCACCGTCGTGAGCGCGGCGGCCGCGCAGCTGGTGCTCCGCGACGCACGCGGCGTCGAGACGACGTTCGTGCTCGACGCGGCGACCGACATCCGCAAGGGAAACACCGTCATCACGGCGGCCGAGATCCAGGCGGGCTGGCGCGTGCACGTGAAGGCGACGACGTCCGCCGATGGTGCGACGAAGACGGCGACACGCGTCATCGTGCAGAACAACAACGGTGGCGGAGATGACGACGACACGACGAAGGTGAAGCTGTCCGGAAGCGTCGTCGCGGTGACCGGTACGGCGATCACCGTCAACACCGGACGGGCGACCGTGACGGTGCAGACGGATGCGGCGACGAAGATCGAGAAGCGCGGCAGTGCGGTTGCGCTGACGTCGCTCCTGGCGGGCGACCGGCTCAAAGTGGAAGGGACGCGCGTCGATGCGACGACGATCCTGGCGAAGAAAATCGACGTGAAATGACGACAAATCGGGCCTGACGAAGCCCGAGGATGTGGCGTCGCGCTCCCCCGGGCGCGGCGCAGGGGCGGACAAAAGACCGGCGAGAAATCGCCGGTCTTTTTTTATTCATCTAATGGCTGGAGGGCGTTCCGTTTATAAAACTGGTACCATCACTCCGTCCAAATCCGGTCCAGAGGTCTTCGGTCACCCGAAGTCCGCCGATCGTCTTAGCGAGGTTTTTCGATGACACGTGCCCGCGCGCTGCTGGTTGCGCTCTTTGTTTGCTGCATTTCCTTCGTCTCTGTCGTCGCGCAGGCGGCTACTCCCGAGTTCCGCGTCCTGCTCGACGTCGATAACGACACGGCAAGCGGCTGCACGATCTCCGGGATGGCGGGCGTCGACCAGATTTTCACGACGTATGTGCTGACCACCGACAGCACCGCAACGGTCACGCGCACCACGCGGCAGCTCTGCAGCAGCGCCGGTCTCGGCCCGGTTCTCGACCTCGAGACGAGCGGCTGGCCCGCACTCCTCCAGCCGGCGAGCGGTAACCTGACGCTCGAGACACGGATCCCGTTTTCGGCCTTCGCTTCGAGCTCGGTGCCGGCGAACATGCGCATCGGCGTCCAGGCGGCGCAGGGGGCGGCGGTGCACACCGCCATCGTGCGCCCTGATGGATCGAGCCTGATGTATCCCGGCCCGCGGCCAGGCAAGCGCCGCGCGGTCGGTGCTCCCGGCTCGGCGCGCGTCATCGTGATGGACGGGAACGACGTCGAGTGGACCGGTCTGAAAGCACTCATCGACGGCATCGCGGCCGGCGGCACGCCGTCGCTGCGGATGATCCGCGTCACGGCCTACACCGATCAGGAGACGGATCACCTCTACTTCCTCTTCCACGTAAACACCTCGGCCGACGCGCCGTTCGCCAGCGACGACAGCTATGACCGTCCCGCCGGTGCCGGTCTGGCCGTTCCCGCGCCGGGCGTGCTCGCGAACGATGGCGATCCGAACGGGCAGCCGCTGACCGCCCTGCCGGTCAGCCCCGCTTCGCGCGGTACCGTTGCACTGAATCCCGACGGCAGCTTCACCTACACGCCGGACGATCCTTCCTCCACCGAGAGCGATGCGTTCGAATACAAAGCGTCGAACGGCACCAAGGAATCGAACACGGCGCGCGTGAGCATCGGCGTCGCCACGACGGCCAACAACGATCCGGTGTTCACCTCCAGCAACAGCCGGAGTGTCGTCGAGAACACCGCCGATGCCGGCGCGATCACCGCCACCGACGCGGACGGCGACGCCGTTACCTTCTCGATTACCGGCGGGGCGGACGCGGCCCAGTTCTCCATCATCGGCGGAAACCTCGTCTTCAACTCGGCCCCTGATTTCGAAGCGCCGGCCGACGCGGGCGCGAACAATCAGTACCAGGTGCAGGTGACGGCGAACGACGGCCAGGGCGGGCTCACCGTCCAGACCATCACCGTCACCGTCACGAATGCGAACGAAGATCCGGCGTTCACGTCGCCGACTTCGGCGAGCGTGCCGGAGAACACCACCTCGGTCATGACGGTCACCGTCGACGATCCGGACGGCGACGCGATCACTTACTCGATCGTGACGGGGGACGATGCGGCACGCTTCACGATCAGCTCTTCGACCGGCGTGCTGTCGTTCATCGCCGCGCCGAACTTTGAAGCGCCGACCGACGCGAATGCCGACAACCAGTACGTCGTGA
>DASVUA010000066.1:0-2290 GCA_036387295.1 Thermoanaerobaculia bacterium
CGCCGACGATGCTCGGGCGGGCTAAGAGCCCGCCGCTCCACCTAAAGCAACGTCTCCTGACGAGGGCCGCAACCCCAACGAACGCTCCGGCTCCTCGTTTGCAGATTCCTGCTGCATGAGAAAACTCGCTTTTTCGCTCACGCTGCTCTTGGCGTTTGTGGCTTGTCAGCGGGGGCCGCAGGACGGGGTCACTTCGGTGCCGGGACATGGGGCTGTTGCCATTCAGGTCGTGCCGAATCCGATTCGGGCGACGCAGGTCTCGGGGAACACGTACGACTTTCCGTTCGAGATCGTGATTCGCGAGACCGCCGGCCGCCCTGTCACCGTGTCCCGCATCGGCATCCGGGTCATGCTCGCGGGCGGGTTCACGGTCCACGAAGAGTCGTGGGATGCAGCGCGGATTCGCGAGCTCGGCTACAACACGAACGTGCAGGGCCGCACCGAACAGCGGTATCGCTTCAGCCCGCGCAAAGAAGTCCCCGACGATCGCCTGTTCGGCGGAGTCTCGGCCGAATTGCGCGTCGACGCGGTCGACGATACCGGAGCCGAGACCAGCGCGACGACCGCGGTGACGATCACCCGTTAGGCGTTTCAGCCTTTCGGGGCCCGCTGACGGCGACGCAGCCGCAACCTGCATACAATCGCGCTTCATGAGCACTCTTCTCGCCGCAGCGTTCATCGCCGTCGTGGCCGTCGTGATCTACATCCAGCGGCGGCCTCTGTCGCAAATGCAGGCGATGGCGCTCGGCGGCTCGATCGGTGTCGGCTGCGTCGTCGCGCAGGCCATCGTGCTGCTGCTCATTGCCATCGCGTTCGCGGTGGCGCACTTTTCGGGCGTATCCTGACGTCATGCGCAGAACGCTCTACTCCCTCGCAGCCCTCGTCGTCGCCGCAAATGCAGCGGCCGGTGTGTCGTATGAATACGAGACCAAAGTCGAGGCGCCGCGGTTTTCGGAGAGCTCGAAGGGACGCGTCTGGGTGGAAGGCGAGAGCTATCGCGCCGAGGTGACGAGGCCGGACGGATCGCGTCTCGCCATGATCTCTCGCGACGCGGACGAGAGCGCGACGATCATCGATTTCAAGAAAAATACGGTCACGCCGCGCGCCCGCGTGAACGGCGACGTCCGCTCTTCCGCGCTCTTTCTCTTCCCCGGCGGGCGCGGCATGCTCGAAGGTGCGCCGGACGTCAAGTACCGCCGCGGCGCGACGACCACGATCGCCGGCGAGAGCGCGACCGAGCACATCATCGAAGCGAAGTTCCGCGCCACGACGCCGGACAAACTCGTCGGCGGCACCTTCACGCTCCGCGCGCGCATCTGGACGAACGAAGAGCTGCCGCCGCTGCCGATCAAGCGTCCGCTCCGCAGCGGCTATCTCCGTACCGATCAACTGCTCGACGCCGCGGCGAAGAACGTGAGCGGCATGGTGCTGCGTCACGAGCTCGAGGTGACGCGCACGCTCGACGGCGGGCCGACTCAGATCGAGACGACGTCGACGGTGGTGACGAGCGTGGTGCGGATGCAGGTCGCGGCCGAGATCTTCACTCCGACCATCGCGCAATGAAGAGGTTCGTGTCGCGACCCTCGGGATTGGCGCGATTCGAGCCCCACACCAGCCACTTCCCGTCAGGACTGAACATCGGAAATCCGTCGAACGCCGGTGCGGTCGTGACGCGCTCCACCTCGCCGCTGCCGTCTTTCGCGACCATGAACAGGTCGAACTCGCGGCCGCGCGGGTCGAGCACGTTCGACGAGTAGATGATCCGCTTGCCGTCGGGGGTGAAGAACGGCGCAAAATTCGCCGCGCCGTTGTTCGTGATCTGTTTTGCGTTCGAGCCGTCGGCGTTGCCGACGTAGAGCTCCATCTTCGAGGGGCGGACGAAGCCTTCCTTCAGAAGCGCGCGGTATTCGTCCAGCGCGGCGCCTTCGAATCGTGACGCACGCCAGACGATCTGCGTGCAGTCGGCGTTGTAGAACGCGCCGCCGTCGTAGCCGGGCGTGGAGGTGAGGCGCTTCACGTTCCCGCCGTTTTCATCCATTTCGTAGAGGTCGAGATCGCCGTCGCGGACGGAGGTGAAGATGATCTTTCCTCCTTTGTGGCACCACGTCGCCTCGGCGTCATACCCCTCGCTGCTGGTCAGGCGTTTCTTGCCCGAGCCGTCGCCTTGTGCAACATAGATCTCAAACGACGGGTAAACGCCCCAGATGTAGCCGCGGCTCCGGTCCGGCGGGGGCGGGCAGCTCGCGTCGGCCGCCTCGGTGGAGGCGTAGAGAATGCGGTCGCCGGCCGG
>DASVUA010000067.1:0-2918 GCA_036387295.1 Thermoanaerobaculia bacterium
GCTTGCGGTGGACCTGGCGCATTCACCTCGTCAGCGACGGGCCTCTCTCACGGGATCGCGACTACGCCGTGTTGCTCACGAGCGGGGGCACACGCGTGTCCGGCGAGCAGATCGCAATCGCGCTGATGAACATGGAGAGAAGCGAAGGAGCGAGCCTTGTCGCGCAGTCGCAGTGGGTGTCACTCGTAACGGGATCGTAAAACTCGCCTCAAACTCATTGGTCGCGAAGCAGCGTGATGGATCGATGGGAGTTTATGTCTACACATTTGGCCACGAGCTGGGACATATCATGTCCGGCTTCGACCCGGCGCAAAGTGCTGACGCGCGGAAGATCACACTAACCAACGCACAATTGGCTGCTCTCACGCCTGCGCTTCAGACGCTCTACCGGATCCCTGCGCGCAGCCGCTCGAATGCGCAGCAGGCGCAACTAGCGGCGCTTCAGGCGCAGTCAGCGGCTCTATACGCAACCATCAGTCCCCTTGCCCTGCCCGCGGAGCAGTATGCGGACCGGATGGGGCAACTCTTCTATTTCTCATTCCGCGCTGCGCATCCGCATCGCCGCGCAATCGCTAGTCCGGTTGGGCCAGTCGGCCTGCCGTCGGGGAGTCTTCCGTGAGAATTCTTGCACTCATGTTCGCCGCGACCATGATCGCTGCAGTCGGGTGCCGCTCTGTCAGCTGCCCTCAACCGCTTGTGCCGCTGTCGCAGCGCTTTTATGACTATCGACGCGCCTTTTGACCCGAAGGAAAGCCGACGTGTCGACATTGACGTCGCCTTGGTTGGCCCCGCGACGTTCCGCCGGCTGCCACTCGACCCGGCTTTTCGGGTTCGGCTGGTCGTCTATCTGCCGGATGATTCGCCCCGTTCGCTCCATCTTCGAGTCGTTCCCCACGACGGCAACTCCGCCGCGCCACTCGCGGAAGCGACCATTGTCCCTTCTGATGAACGCGTTCTCCGGCTCGAGCGCAGAATCGACATCGCCGATGTTCGTGAACTTCTCGGCGTGAAGTTTGTCGGCCTCGCTGATTTGATTGTTACCAGTTCACCAGGCGATGCGTGGTGGCCCGTTGTGGCGATCACCATCGAAGTCTCCCACATCGTGAAGCGAATCGTCCCTCAATGAGCATTGATGCGTCAGCAGAACGCGCTCGGCATCTGTCCGGATACGGGGAAAATGAGCGCGCGCGGCGGCGCTTCAGTAGGATCCATCCGCGATCGAACGCCATGAAACGCCTTAGCGCATTGCTCATCGCGGTGCTTCTTCTCGCTTGTGGGCGTTGGGGTTCACATGAGCTGCCGCTCCGCTTTACAAAGGCATGGGTCACGGGCACCGCGGAAGTGGCGCGTTCGGGTGAGCAGGGGATTCCGGTCACGGTCCGGCTGCGGCTCGGTGACGTGGAAGCGTTCGCTCGAGAGTTTCAGATCAGGGAGCCGTTTGCGTTGCCTTGCCAGAACGTTCGGCTTCTCTACAGGCCTGACCCGAAGGCCGCGCCGCGGGTTTTACAACCGAGATGGTCCCACGCGGGACCTCTCTGGTCGGACGAGCCGAATGTGTGCTTCCACGCCAGCGTCGAATGGGTCTGGCGCGTATTGATTGTCGAGAGGCGCGGCGAACTGCCACTCGATGTGAACGGGCGGCTGGTCCTGGTCACAGGCGAGTCCTCGGCGGCGACGGACGGGGAGATCTCGATCGTGGTCCTGAGACAAAGGAGTGCGCCGGAGGACTTTGCGCCATCGTCGAACGGCGATCCGGTCGAACGCTTCATCGTGGCGCGGTCTCAGTGGCTGCCGCTCGGCAGGCGTTGATTGCAGAACAGCGTGCGATTCACGTGTCGCGGCGCCATCGCCTCGCCGCGGTGATCGACGCGCGGTCGGTGCGGGTCGACGAGCTCGTCGCGATGTGGCACACGGCGCACGCGCGAACGGTCCAGAATTGAACCAAACTGGCCCCTCCATTCCGCAGAATGCGTCGTGCCGATGGCGGGAGATGGAGAACGCTGGCCCGACTGGAATAACGAGGGATGAGCGCGACGTACTAGCCGCCGCGATGCCGATTCTGCGTAAAGAGAGCGACTTCTTTCCGGAAGACCTGTTCGACCTTCCGACCGCCGGCGCGCCGTGGGAGATCGCACATCTGCGCAGCCGGCAGGAGAAGACGGTGGCGCGGCTGCTCCTCGACGGACGGATGCCGTTTTATCTCCCGCAGGTAGAACAGAAGCAGAAGCGCGGCGGACGGACGTACGTCTCGCATCTCCCTCTTTTTCCCGGGTACATCTTTCTCCGCCGTGTGGATGGATTGCGGCAGACGCTCTGGCGCACCAGCGCCGTGGCGAACATGATCGAGGTGCCGGATCAGGCCCAGCTTTCGGCCGAATTGCTCCAGATCCGGCAGCTTCAGGCCAGCGGCGCCGTGCTCACGCCGAACGTCGAGCTCACGGCCGGCGATGCGGTCCGGATCGAGGAAGGGACGTTCAGCGGCTACACCGGCGTGGTGATCGGAGAGCGCGGCGCGATGCGATTGATCGTCTCGGTCTCGACCCTGCGCAAATCGGTCGTGGTCGAGTTTCCGCGCGACGTCCTCGCCCAGATGAAACCCGACGGCGGCGGCGCCGGCCGCGGCAGAGACTAGGCGTCGCGCCGCTACGACGCGTCTGCCCCCGCGCGAGTGCCGCGACGGACCCGCGTCCGCCCGACGCGCATGCCCCAGCCTCCCCCCCGTCGTCCGCGTTCAGCGCGCGGCGCACCTCCGTCCATCCGCCCAGCCGGAAATGGCCACATTCCATATTGACACCCTATCGGCCTTCTGGAAGAATGCTTCGATCCGTATTTCAGTATGGCTGTAAGGGTGCTTCGTCTGAGCGACGGGGGATTTCCGTCTTCGTTTGGCCGCTGCGTCGTCGGAGCAATCGGTTGTG
>DASVUA010000068.1:0-10498 GCA_036387295.1 Thermoanaerobaculia bacterium
GCCGTCGCCGCACTCCACATCAGGCGCAGCACGAACATCAGTTTGGAGTGCGGCGGCGAGAGCCGCCGCTTTCCCACGCGCGCCCAGGCATAGAAAGCGGCGGCTTTGCCGCCGCACTCCATACTGGTGGCAAGCTTCGACTTACGGGTCGATCCAGATCCACAGGCAATCGCGGAAGCAGCGGGTTCACTCTGCATGACGCAAACCGACGCAGGTATGTGGAGTGCGGCGACGCAAGTCGCCGCTGTCACTGCCGCAGCGCGAGCTGCGGCTCGCGCAAGGAACAGCGGCAACTGCCGTCGCCGCACTCCACATCAAGCGCAGCACGAACATCAGTTTGGAGTGCGGCGGCGAGAGCCGCCGCGTTTCATGCTCTGGTCAGTTTCGCGAACTTCGCGATGAATTTCTTTGAGCCGGCGCGGTCGAAGTAGACCGTGAGTTTTGCTTCCGGGCCGCTGCCTTCCATCGTCAGGATCGTGCCGACGCCGAATTGTTCGTGGCGCACTTTCTGGCCGCGCTTCAAATCTGCCGATCCAGCGGGGGGCGTCTGTTGCTGTTTGGCGGCGGTGATCGCGCTCGGGTCGAACTGCACCGGCGCGTTCTGGAAGAACGAGAGGACGCCGTTCACCGACTCGTTCTTCGGCGCGGGCGCGGCCGGGGCCGGACGTCGCGGCTGCTGCGACTGCGAGCTGGCCGAGGCACCGTAGCGCGGCTGCGACGACCCTCCGCCGTAGCGCGGTTGCGGCGGCGCGCCGTAACGCGGCTGCTGTTGAATCGGACGCTCGCGCCACGACGGCTCCTGCGATGACGAGTAGCGCTGCGAGCTCGCCAGTCTCACCTCGTCGCGCGCTTCGGACGGAATCTCCTGCAGAAACGGCGACGCGGTCTGCTCGCGGAACCGGCCGTGTACGCGCCGCTCGTAGGCGTGGAGGCAATAGAGCTGCTCGCGCGCTCGCGTCATGCCGACGTAGCAGAGGCGCCGCTCTTCTTCCAGGTCCTCCGACTTTTCGAGCGAGTTCGCGTGCGGCAGGATCCCTTCTTCCATTCCCGCCAGAAAGACGACCTTGAACTCCAGCCCCTTGGCCGAGTGCAGCGTCATCAGCGTGACGCCTTTCTGCGATTCGTACTTGTCGAGGTCCGACATCAGCGTCAGCGAATCGAGGTAATCGGCGAGCGCCGCGCCCGGATTCTGTTCCGAATATTCACGCGCGGAGTTGAGCAGTTCCTCGAGGTTCTCGAGACGCGATTCGTCCTGCAGATCGCGCGACTCCTGCAGCATGCGGCGATAGCCGGTGCGCAGCAGCACGTAATCCATGAACTCCGGCAGCGGATTCGACGTCGCGCGCTGCAGGTCGTGAATGATCTCGCGGAACTCTTTCACCGCTTTCGCCGCGCGGGCGGGGAGAAACGAGAGGTCGCCTTCGATGACCGTCCAGAGCGACACGTTCTGCTGCTCGGCCTGTTCGGAAAGCGAGTTGATGGTCGTATCGCCGATGCCGCGCGTCGGCACGTTGATCACCCGCTCGATCGACGGCGTGTCGTGCGGACGCACCGAAGCGCGCACGTACGACATGATGTCCTTGATCTCGGCGCGCTCGTAGAACTTCACGCCGCCGACGACGATGTACGGCAGGTTCGCACGCAGCAGCTCTTCTTCGAACGGCCGCGATTGCGCGTTCGTGCGAAACAGAATCGCAAAGTCGGTGAGCTTGTATTTGCCGTTGCGCAGCGAGGAGATCTTTTCGAGGACGAACTGCGCTTCCTCGCGATCGTTGCTGCACGTCACGACCCGAACCGGATCGCCTTTGCCGCTGCTGGTGAAGAGGGTCTTTCCCTTGCGCGCGACGTTGTTCGCAACGACACCGGTGGCGGCGCTGAGGATGTTGCCGGTGGAGCGGTAGTTCTGTTCGAGCTTGATGATCTTCGCGCCCGGAAAGTCGCGCTCGAAGTTGAGGATGTTGTTGATGTCGGCGCCGCGGAACTTGTAGATCGACTGATCTTCATCGCCGACCGCCACGATGTTCGCGGCCTTGCCGGCGAGCAGCTTCACGAGCACGTACTGCGCGCGGTTCGTATCCTGATACTCGTCGATCAGCATGTGCTGAAAGCGCTCGTGCAGCTCGTCGCGCACATCTTCGTTTTTCTCGAGCAGCTGGACGTAATTGCCGATGAGGTCATCGAAGTCCATCGCGTCGAATTCGCGGAGCCGCTTCTGGTACTGCCGGTAGATCTCGGAGACGCGCGAGCCGAAAAAGTCGAGGTTCGTTTTCTCGTACTCGACCGGTCCGATCAGTTCGTTTTTGGAGGCGGAAATGCGCGACAGCACCGAGCGCGGCGGAAACGCTTCGTCATTGACGTTCAGCTCGCGCATGCAGCGGCGGATGAGCGTCATCTGATCGGCGGTGTCGTAGACGGCGAACGATTTCGTGAAGCCGAGCCGATCGGCGTAACGGCGGAGGATGCGCAGCGCGGTGGAGTGGAACGTGCCGACCAGCGGCCGCGAACCGCCGGAAGGGGGGACGAGCTGATCGACGCGATGCAGCATTTCGGCGGCCGCTTTGTTCGTGAACGTGACGGCGAGAATGTTGTGCGGGCGGACGCCCATCTCGCCCATGAGATATCCGATGCGATACGTGATGACGCGTGTTTTCCCCGAGCCGGCGCCGGCCAGGACGAGCAGGGGTCCGGTGCCGTGCATGACTGCTTCGCGTTGCTGGGGATTGAGTCCGGAGAGATCGAGCATTGGGGTGCAGTTTAACAACTGGAACGCATCCCCGACGGTTCCTGTTCTGCCTCGCGAACTCGCTTCGGGTTACACTGCCGCGGCTTTTCGGTCCGCCCTTGGAGGAACATGCTCATGTTTGGTCTTGGAGTGCCTGAATTACTGCTCATTCTGGCGATCGTCGTCGTCATTTTCGGCGCGAGCCGTCTCCCGCAGCTCGGCCGCGGCCTGGGCGAGGGCATCTCGAATTTCCGCGACGGTCTGTCCAAGGGCAACAAGGACGAGAAGGCACTCCCGAAGTCCTCTGACGAGAAGTGAAGTGGCTGATTACCGGTGCGGGCGGGATGCTCGGCACCGATGTTCGTGACGAGCTCGCCGCGCGCGGGGAGACGGTCATCGCGCTGTCGCGCCACGAGCTCGACGTCACGAGTCCGCGCGCCGTCAACGCGGCGGTGCGCGAGCATGCGCCGGACGTGATCGTCAACTGCGCCGCCTACACGAAAGTCGATCAGGCCGAGGTCGAGGAAAGCGTCGCGAACAGCATCAACGGCTCGGCCGTCGAAGTGCTCGCGCAGGCGGCCAATCCGCGCGATGCGCTGCTCGTGCACGTCTCCACCGATTTCGTTTTCGACGGCTCGGCGACTTCGCCTTACGAGCCGGACGCCGCGACCGCTCCTCTCTCCGCGTACGGCCGCTCGAAACTTCTCGGCGAGATCGCCGCTTCGCACGCGAAGCAGCATCTGATCGTCCGCACCGCGTGGCTGTTCGGCGTGCACGGACCGAACTTCGTCGAAGCGATCCGCAACCAGATCCGGAAAGGGACGAATCCGCTGCGCGTCGTCGCCGATCAGCGAGGGCGGCCGACGTACACGCCGCATCTGGCGAAGGCGCTCGTGCGGCTCGCGCTGGCGCCCGGCGCGCGCGGGATCGTGCATTACGCCGACGCGGACGAATGCTCGTGGTTCGATTTCGCGCGGGCGATTGCAGAGGAAAGCGGCGCAAACGTCGACGTGCTGCCGGTGACGACCGAAGAGTTTCCGCGGCCGGCGAAACGTCCGGCGTATTCGGTGCTGTCGACGGCGCGTTACGAGCAGCTCACCGGCGTCACTCCGGAGTCGTGGCGGGAGGGACTTCGGGAGTACCTGCGACTGCGTGCATGAGGAACTCGACGTTCCCTTCCGCACCTTTCACCGGACTCTCGATCACGCCGCGCACCTCGAACCCGAGCTCGCGCGCGACGCTCACCACTCCTTCGACAGCCCCTTGACGTTTCGCCTCGTCGCGCACGATGCCCCCTTTCCCCACCTCGTGCTTGCCGACTTCGAACTGCGGCTTGATGAGCGCCACCAGCTCGCCGCGCGCGAACGTCGCCACCGCAGGAAGAATGAGCTTGAGCGGAATGAACGAGACGTCGATCGAGACGAATTCGATGGGGTCTTCGAACGAATCGGCCTGCAGAAAGCGCGCGTTCACTTTCTCCCGATTGACGACGCGCGGGTCGTTGCGCAACGAGACGTCGAGCTGCCCGTAGCCGACGTCGATGGCGTACACCTTGACGGCGCCGCTCTTCAGCATCACATCGGTAAAGCCACCAGTTGATGCGCCGATATCTGCGCACACTTTACCGCTCACATTAATTGAGAACTCTTTCAATGCATGAGCGAGCTTCATCCCGCCGCGGCCGACCCAGGGATGCTCGAGCTCCGCGATCGTGACTTCGTCGTCGCCGGTGACGTTCGCGCCCGCTTTGTCGACGAAGGTGCCGTTCACGAGGACGCGGCGGGCCATGATCAGCGACTGCGCTTTCGAGCGCGTGTCGACGAGCCCTCGCTCGACTACCGCGACGTCGAGGCGCTGCTTTTTCATTCGTTGACGAGCGTAAAGCCGGCCTGCGCGAAGTGGTGGTCGTTGGTGAGCACGTGCGTGATGCCGCGCTGCTCCATGAGCACCATGGACATGCAGTCGACGTGGGACCACTCTTTGTCGGGACGGGAGGCGTAGCGCTCGAGGCCCGCGATGAAAAGCGTGCGTGTTGCGGGGACGACGTTGTACCTGACGGCGGCGTCTCGTACACGCGAGACCGCCAGCGCCCGCGCCGCAGGCCCATCGTCACTAAAATTCGCAAGCACCTCGGTCAGCACGAAGTCGTGCGTCACGATCTCGACCGCCGAAAGACGCGGCACCATGCGCCGAACGGCGCCGTGATGGGAATCGCGACGGTCCATCAGCGCGACGAAGAACCAGGTGTCGGCGAAATACTTCGGCAGCATTACTTTGCTGTGACGCGCTTCTTGCCGTACACGAACTCGTCGATGTTGTCGGAGGTCTTGCCCTTCTCCTGCCGCCGGATCAGGTCTTCTTCAGGGATTTGGTTGCCCGCGTCGATCCACATCTCCGCGAACGCGGCACCGCTCATCATTCCGCGTGATCCCACGAACTCCCGCACCCGTTTCGCGATCCCTTCCGGGTGGAGGTCGTACTGCGCGCGAAGCACATCCTGCGCGCCGTGGTGCACGTACTCGTCCGGAATGCCGATGCAGTGGAAGTTCACGCCGTGCAGGCCGAGCTCCGCGCAGCGTTCCATAATCGCGGCGCCGAAGCCGCCGGCGATGGAACCTTCTTCGACAGTAATGACGTGCGAATTCGGCGCACAGTATCTCTTGATCAACTCGTCATCCAAAGGCTTGATGAAACGAGCGTTGATTACTGTGACGTTAATGTTTTCTTTGGCGAGGATCTCCGCGGCGTGAACGGCCGGCCAGACTTCGTTTCCGATGGCGAAAATCGTGGCGTCGGCGCCTTCGCGCATCACCTCGCCTTTCCCCACCGGCAGCGTCTGCATCTCGGCGTCCATTTCGACGCCGGCACCGTTGCCGCGCGGGTAGCGCAGCGAGGTTGGGTGGCCGGTCTCGAACGCGGTCTTCACCATGTGCCGCAGCTCGTTCTCGTCCTTCGGCGCCATGCAGACCATGTTCGGGAAGATCCGCAGGTAGGCCATGTCGTAGATGCCGTGATGCGTCGGACCGTCGGCGCCGGCGATGCCGCCGCGGTCGAGCGCGAAGACGACCGGCAGATCCATGATCGCGACGTCGTGGAACACCTGGTCGAACGCTCGCTGCAGGAAGGTCGAATAGATCGCGGCGATCGGCTTCATCCCCTGCGTGGCCATGCCGCCGCAGAAGGTGATGGCATGCTCTTCGGCGATGCCGACGTCGAACATCCGGCCGGGGAGCGCTTTGACGAATTTATCGAGCCCCGTGCCGTCCGGCATGGCGGCGGTCACGGCGACGATTTTCGGATCCTTCTTCGCCAGCTCGATCAGAGCGTCGGCGAAGACGGCCGTGTAGGTCGGCGGCTGCGGCTTGTCGGCTTTCTTTCCTTCGCCGGTGATGATGTCGAACGGCGAGACGCCATGCGACCAGATCGGTTTGTCTTCGGCCGGCGTGTAGCCTTTCCCCTTCTTCGTCATGACGTGAAGGAGGATCGGCCCGTCGTAATCGCGATGCTCCTCGAAGAGGTCGAGCAGCAGGTCGAGGTCGTGCCCGTCGTACGGCCCCAGGTACTTGAAGCCGAGCTCCTCGAACAGCGTGCCGGGCACGATCATGTTCTTGAGGACCGACTCCATGTCGTGGGCGAGTCCGTGCAGCTTGCCGCCAACGAGCGGGACGCGATCCATCACGCCCTTGGCGAGGTCCTTCATCTGGTTGTAGCGCTGCCCCTTGATGATCTGGTTGAGATACCCCGACATCGCGCCGACGTTCGTCGAGATCGACATATCGTTGTCATTCAGGACGATCATCAGCTTGCTCTTGAGATGGCCGGCCTGATTCAGCCCTTCGAGCGCGATGCCGCCGGAGAGCGCACCGTCGCCGATGATCGCGACGACGCGGTAATCCTCTTTCCGGAAGTCGCGCGCGATCGCGATGCCGAGCGCGGCCGAGATCGAGGTCGACGCGTGACCGGCGTTGAAGACGTCGTACACCGACTCTTCACGTTTGCAGAAGCCGGAGATTCCGTTGTGCTGACGGATGGTGTGGAACGTGTCGCGGCGGCCGGTGATGAGCTTGTGCGGGTAGCTCTGGTGACCGGTGTCGAACACGATCTGGTCGCGAGGCGTGTCGAAGGCGTAATGCAGGGCGAGCGTGAGCTCGACGATGCCGAGATTGCCACCGAAGTGGCCGCCGATCTTCGAGACGACGTCGATGATCTGCGCACGGATCTCCTGCGCAACCTGTGGGAGCTGCTTGCGATCCAGCTTCCGAAGGTCGCGGGGCGTATCGATCGAATCGAGTAATCGAGGCATCTTTTTTCCGTCTAGCTGCGGCGTTCACAGATGAAACGCGCGATAGGGGCGAGGTAATTCACAGGACCGCCGATGATATCAGCGTTGCGCAGAGCTTCCCCCAGCAGCCGCTGGACCTCGGCACGTGCACTGTCCGCGCCGAGCAGAGCCGGCCATGTCAGTTTTCCCTGCGCGACATCCTTGCCGGCGGTCTTCCCGAGCGTCGCCGACGACTCCTCGATGTCGAGCAGGTCGTCGATGATCTGGAACGCGAGCCCCAGCGCGTCGCCGTAACGTCGCAACGCGTCGAGCTGCGCCTCCGTCGCTCCGCCCAGCAGCCCGCCGAGCACGACCGCGACCGTGAAGAGCTTGCCGGTTTTGTTGTGATGGATGAAGTGCAGCTCGGCGAGCAGCGCCTCGCGATCGTCGCTCTGCTCCTGCGAGCGCTCGGCCACGATGTCGGCGACCTGGCCGCCGATCATCCCCGTCGAGTCGACCGCCGTCGCGACTTCTGCGATCGCGCGCAGCTGCCGCGCCGGATCGAGCCCCGGCAGCGGTTTCGCCAGCCACGAGAAGGCCTCGGTGAGCAGCGCGTCGCCGGCCAGAATGCCCATCGCCTCTCCGTAGACCACGTGCGTCGTCTTGCGGCCGCGGCGGAGGTCGTCGTTATCGAGCGCCGGGAGATCGTCGTGCACCAGCGAGTAGGTGTGAATGAGCTCGAGCGCGCAGATGTGCATCAGCAGCGGCTCGACCGCGGCCCCGACCGCTTCGGCCGCGGCGATGGCGACGATCGGGCGGATCCGTTTTCCGCCGCCCATGACGGCATAGCGCATCGCCTCGTGAATCACGGCCGGATTGGTGTCCGCGGGAGGAAGATGGCGGTCGAGCGTCGCATCGACGCGCTCGCGCCACGCGTTCAGTTGCGCCCGGAAATCCGCCATCGGCGGCGCTTATATCACGCGCTCAGACGCCGTCGTCGAGCGGCTCGTCTTCGTCGTCTTCGGGCTCAAAGGGCTCGGTGACCGGCTGACCTTTGGCATCGGCGAGGATCAGCTCGATCTTTTTCTCGACCTCTTCGAGCCGCTGATGGCAGAAGCGCGACAGGCGAATGCCTTCTTCGAACAACTGCAGCGATTCGTCGAGCGGGAGCTCTTCTCCTTCGAGACGCTGGACGATTTTCTCCAGATTCTGGAAGGACTTTTCGAATTCGTTGGGACGGCGTGCGGCCATATCGCGCGTTATAGCAGACGGCGGACCGCTACTCCTCCGCCAGCGCGACCGGCCACACGCTTTCCACGCCGAGCGTGTGCCGATCGACGGTCGCCTCGAGGCGGCCGCGTTTCAGTTGCACTTCGATCTGCTCGCCAACTTTGATCTGCGCCGAATCGAGAATCGGCTTCCGGCCGCGGCGCGTCCGCGAGAACGCGATCGCGTATCCGCGCGACAAGACGGAGAGCGGCGAAACAGCCTGCAGCGTCGCCACTGTCGCGCGGAGCCGTTGACGATCGCGCTGCAGGCGTGTGGGAAAGCGTGCGAGCGGTTCGTCGCAGGCGCTGAGGCGCCGGCGCAGCGTTTTGGCGCGCGCATCGAGCAGGCGGTAGAGCAGCACGCGGCGGCGCTCCAGGCGGTCGCGCGCAATGGCAACGCGGCGGACCACGATGCCGAGGCGGTCGGAGGAGGCGAGATGGCGCAGCTCGTGGCGATAGTTGCGGACGCGCCCCTCCACCACGTGGCGCACGCGGCGCACCATGTGATCGATCTGCGTGCAGATCTCGCTTTTCGCGCGGATCACGATCTCCGCGGCGGCCGACGGCGTCGGCGCGCGCAGATCGGCGACAAAGTCGCAGATCGTGAAATCGGTCTCGTGGCCGACCCCGGAGATCGTCGGGATCTCGCACGCCGCCACGGCACGCGCGAGCACTTCTTCGTTGAACGCCCACAGATCTTCCAGCGAGCCTCCGCCGCGGCAGATCAGCACTACGTCGTGCTGCTTCCAGCGGGAGAGATGCTTCACCGCTGCCGCGATCTCGCGCGCCGCAGTCGCACCCTGCACGCGCACCGGATAGATCTGCAGCGAAAGCCCTTCGAACCGCCGCCCCAGCACGTTGAGAATGTCGCGGATCGCCGCACCGGTGGGGCTCGTGACGACCGCGATGCGTTGCGGCAGCATCGGAATCGGCTTCTTGCGTGCGGGATCGAAAAGACCTTCTTCGGCGAGCTGCTTTTTCAGTTGCTCGAACGCGAGCTGCAGCGCGCCGAGGCCTGCCGGTTCGGCGGCGACGGCACTGAGCTGAAACTCTCCCTTCTGTTCATAGATCGTCAGCCGGCCGCGCACCACCATCTGCAAACCGTTCTCGATGCGGAAGCGGAGAAAGCGGGCGTGCGTGGCGAAGAAGACGACCCGGATCTGCGCCCGTGCGTCTTTCAGCGTGAAGTAGAGATGCCCGGCGGCCGACCGGACGAAGTTCGTCACCTCGCCTTCCACCGAGACATCGTTGTACTTGTAGAGGTCGAGATTGAGCTGCCGAATCAGCTCGCTGACGGAGTAGACGGGACGTTCGCTCACCCGACGATCATACGCGGCGACGAATCGATCCCGCCGCGGCGCTTCTCTGGCGCTAGTCGTCGTCCGTGAGCGGACCCTGCGCGCGGCCCTGGATGAACTGTTCGACGATGGGGTTCGTCGACTTTTGAAACTCCTCGGGCGTCCCCTGCTCGATGATCTGTCCGTGATGCAGCATCGCCACGCGGTCCGCGATCTTGAACGCGACTTTCATGTCGTGCGTGATCGTCACGGTCGTCGTTCCGAGCTTCACGTCCATCTCTTCGATCAGCTCCGCGATGACGTCGCTGATGACGGGATCGAGTCCGGTCGTCGGCTCGTCGAACAGCAGGATCTCCGGCTTCAGCGAGATCGCACGCGCGAACCCGACGCGGCGGCGCATGCCACCCGATAGCTGCGACGGCCGCTTTTTCTCGACGCCATGCAGATGGACGTCGTCGAGACACTCTTCGACGCGCGCGCGAATCTGCTTCTCCGTCATCTTCGTATGGCGGCGCAGCGGAAACGCGATGTTGTCGAACACCGACATCGAGTCGAAGAGCGCCCCTTCCTGAAACGCCATGCCGAAGCGGCGGCGAAACTCGTTCAGCTCCACGCCCTTCATCGTCGTGAGGTCGTGACCGTCGACGATTACGCGTCCTTTGTCGGGGCGGATCAGGCCGATGATGTGCTTGAGCGTGACGCTCTTCCCGGTGCCGGAGCCGCCGACGATCACGAGTGATTCGCCTTGCGCGACGTCGATGGACATGTCGCGCAGCACCTGCCGCCGGTCGAACGATTTCCAGAGATGCTGGAGCGAGATGATCGGCATGTCAGAAGAGCAGCTTCGTCAGAAAGAAATCGCTGAGCAGGATGATCAGCGACGACGACACGACGGCGTAGGTCGTCGCGCGCCCCACGCCTTCCGCGCCGCCGGTCGTGTAGTACCCGC
>DASVUA010000069.1:0-2715 GCA_036387295.1 Thermoanaerobaculia bacterium
GATTGTCAGGAATGTCCCTGGTCATACCCTCCTAGCCCGCCCACCAATGAACACTCCGGCGGGCTAAGAGCCCGCCGCTCCACAGGCACCGCCGGCTTCCGAAGAAAGAGCGAGGGGTCATCCGATCGGCACCGGCGCCCCGCGCCGTTCCACCGCTCGGGATGACACCAGGCCCGAATGATGTGCCCGGACCCGTCTCGGTTCGGCTCCGCGTCTACAATCTCGCGCATGATCCGACGCAGCGCATTTCTGCTCGTGCTTTTCGCTTGTTCTCTCGCGGCGGCGGCGCAGTCCGTCCAGGGGCCTGAAGAGTATCTCGGCTACCAGATCGGCGCGCGATTCACGCCGCACCACCGCATCCTCGATTACTTCGAAGAGCTCGATCGCCGTTCCGATCTCCTCACCATGAGGCAGATCGGCGAGAGCTACGAACATCGTCCGCTCGTGCTCGCGACGATCACCTCGCCGAAGAATCACGCGCGCCTCGAACAGATCCGCACCAACGCCCGCGCGCTCGCAAACGGCACCGACGCGAGCTTCGACATGCCGGCCATCGTCTGGCTCGCGTTCGGGATTCACGGCAACGAATCGTCCTCGGCCGAAACCGGGATGATGGTCGCGCACACGCTCCTCAATGACGCTGCCTCCCGCGCGATGCTCGAAAACGTCGTCGTGATCATCGATCCGCTCGAGAATCCCGATGGCCGCGAGCGCTACATCTCCTGGTTTCAGCGCACCTCCGGCCGCACGCCGAATCCCAATCCGCAGGCCTTCGAGCATCAGGAACCGTGGCCGGGCGGCCGCTACAACCACTACATGATCGACATGAACCGCGACTGGGCCTGGCAGTCTCAGAAAGAGACGCAGGCGCGCGTCGCGGCGTACAAAGAGTGGCCGCCGCAGGTCTTCGTCGACTTTCACGAGATGAGTGCCGCGTCGAGCTACTTCTTCCCTCCCGACGCGAAGCCGATCAACGCGAATCTCCCCACCGAGCTCGAACAGTGGCTCGAGCGGTTCGGCCGCGCGAATGCCGCCGAGTTCTCGAAGCGCAACTGGCAGTTCTTCGTCGGCGAGCGCTTCGACCTCTTCTACCCCGGTTACGGCGATTCGTGGCCGGCGCTCAACGGCGCGATCGGGATGACGTACGAAGTCGCCGGCGGCGGCCGCGGCGGCACGACGGTGAAGCGCGAGGACGAATCGATCCTCCGTCTCTCGGATCGCGCCGAGCGTCACTACACGACCGCCATGGCCACCGTCCGCACCGCCGCGGAAAATCGCGAGCAACTCCTCCGCTACACGCATCGCGCCGCGCGCGCGCAGATCGAGAACGGCCGCAACACCTACCTCATCGCGCCCGGCTCGCCGAATTTCCTGCCGCTCGTCGAGCTGCTGGGGAAGCAAGGCATTCGCGTCGAGATGCTGAGCGCTCCGGCGACGGTGCGCGCGTTGCGCATCGACCGCGACGTCACCGAGTCGCGCACGTTCCCCGCCGGCACCGCGGTGGTCTCGACGCGCCAGCCGCTCGGCGGCCTCGTGAACACGCTCCTCGAAAAAGCGCCGTCGTTCAGCGCTGGCTTCGTCGAGGCGCAGCGCGCCCGCGCGGAAGCCGATGAAGAAGACGAGTTCTACGACATCACCGCCTGGTCGCTGCCGCTGGCGATGAACGTCGAAGCATGGTCGACCACCGCGCCGCTCTCCGGCACGACGGCATTCAGCACCGCCGCACCTGCAGCATTCCGTCCCGCCGCTTACGGCTATCTCGTCGACGGGAACGATCCGAACGTCTATCGCTTCGCCGGCCGCCTCCTCACCGAAGACGTGAAGTTCAACGTCGTCGACAGCACGATTCCGGTCGGTGAGCGGACGTTCCCGCGCGGCTCACTCCTCATCCTCAAAGGAAACAACGAACCGAACATCGACGGCCGCCTGCACGCATTCGCGCGCGAAGCCGGCGTGCCGGTCGTGCCGCTCGAATCGGGCTGGATGGGCGGCACCGGTTTCGGCTCGGAGAAGATCCGCTTCGTCCGCGATCCGAAGATCGGCCTCGTCGGCGGCCCCGGCAGCGATCCGACCTCGTACGGCATGCTGTGGCACACGCTCGACGTCGACACGCCGATCCCGCACTCGACGCTTTCCGCCGAAACGCTTCGCAATCTCGACCTCAACGAGTTCCGCGTGCTCGTCTTCCCCGACGGCTCGTATGCCGAGCGTCTCACCAAGCGCGGCATCGACAAACTGAAGCAGTGGGTCACCGACGGCGGCACGCTCGTCGCCGTGAAAGGAGCGCACGCCTTCCTGCGCGACAAAGACGTGGAGCTGTCGAAGCTCAAACCGTGGGAGCCGGCGAAAAAAGACGACAAAGCGCCCGCCGCCGAACAGCGTTACAACGACTTCCGCGTCCCCGGCTCCGCGTTCCGCACCACCATGAACGAGCGCTCGTACCTCACCTTCGGCGTGCCCCGCCCGCCGGCGGTGCTGGTCGAAGGCTCCACCGCGTTCGTGCCGCTCGCGCACCGCGTCGACAACATCCTCACCGTCGATGCCGCCGACCCGCTGATCTCCGGCGTGGCCTGGCCCGAAAGCCTCGAGCGCATCAAAGGCTCGGTCTACGTCACGAGCGAAAAATACGGCCGCGGGCAGATCGTCACCTTCGCCGACGATCCGAACTACCGCCTTTTCTGGCGCGCCACGCTGCCGGTCTTCCTCAACGCCGTT
>DASVUA010000070.1:0-10499 GCA_036387295.1 Thermoanaerobaculia bacterium
GCGCCGAAGTTCATCCCGACATTGAACCCATCCGGGCGATAGACGTCCGACAATACACGCTGCGCTTCTGCAGTGAGGCGAATCAACGCGCGCAGCGAGCGGTCGGCCGATTCGAACAGCCGTGCCTCGTGCGCGACCGGCGCGACCATGAGATGGCCGTTGGTATACGGATATTTGTTCAGCATCACGACCGCTTCGCTCGTGCGGAACAGCGTGAGCGTCGAGCGGAGATCGTCGGTCGCGGCTGCGATGCAGAAGATGCAGCCGGCCGGTGCATCCGATTTCGGGGCGGTCAAGTACTTGAATCTCCAGGGAGTGAAGAGCGTTTGCATGAAGAAATTGAAAATTGGAAATGGAAAATTGAAAATCGGACGTCTCAATGTCTGCGTTTTTCAATTTTCAATTTTCAATTTTCAATTTTTCACCCGCCTACTCGGTCGCGGCGGCGGGCTCGTTCGAACCTTCTGCCGCCGCTTCCCCCGGCATCTCTGCCAGCGCTTTGTTGATCAGTTCCTTCAGCTCTTTGCCCGGCTTGAAGTAGGGAATCTTCTTCGACGGCACGTCGACCTTCTCGCCGGTTTTCGGATTGCGGCCGGTGCGTGACTTGCGGCTCCGGAGACGGAAGCTGCCGAAGCCGCGGAGCTCGATCTTCTCGCCTGCGCGGAGCGACTCGACGATCGAATCGAACACGATGTTGACGATGTTTTCGGCCTGCTTCTTGGTGAGCTGAACGACGCGCGCGACCTCGTCGACCAGCTCGGCTTTGGTCATGACGCCGGAGTTGAGCTCGATCGTATTCTCGTCGTCGTCCTGCTCGTCCTGCTCGAGGTCGAAATCGTCGTGTTCGTGTTCGTCCAAGGCAACCCTCCTGGTCGGACTACTTGTAGAGAAACTGCGGGAGGCGCCGACTCGTGACGCGCTGCAGGAGCGCCTCCGCATCACCGCCGGTCAGCAGGTCGAGGAGGCGGTCTTCGCGGGGCTTGGGCCACAGCCGGTCGGGCTCGCCTTTGATGCCGGCGAGCTTGCCGGCCGTGCGAACGGCGTCGTCGATGCTGCCGAGCTCGTCGACCAGTTTCAGCTCGAGCGCCTGTTCGCCGGTGAAGATGCGGCCATCGGCGATGCGCGCGACTTCCTCGTGCTTCATCTTGGCGCGGCGGCCATGTGCGACGTCCCGCACGAATTGCGAATGCAACTGCGCGACGATGGTCTGGAAGTACTGCCGCTCGGCAGGCGTGAGCTCGCGGAACGGCGAGCCGGCGTCTTTGAGCGCTCCGCTGGTGATGGTTTCGGGCTTGAGCTTGGCCCACTGCATCAGCTCTTTGACGTCGAACCACTGCAGGATCACACCGATCGAACCGGTGATGGAGCCGGGATTGGAGACGATCCGGTCGCAGGCGGCGGCGATGTAGTAGCCGCCCGACGCGGCGACGCTGTCGAGCGAGGCGACGATCGGCTTGCCGGAATCGGCGCGCGTGCGGCGGATTGCGGAGTAGATCTCCTGCGAAGGAGCGATCGCGCCACCGGGGCTGTTGATGCGGATGACGATCGCCTTGACCGAGGTGTTGTCGGCGTACTTTTTGAGCGCGTCGAGCGTGGCGCGCGCTTCCATGATCTCGCCTTCGATCGGAATGACCGCGACCTTGTCGCCGCCCAGCTTCAGGTCGGTCGACGTGTCGCCGATCACCGCCGCGGCCATCACTCCCAGGAGCAGCAGGGCGACGAACACGATCGCGCAACCGGTGAGCGCGCCGAAGAAAAACGAGCCTGCTCGCGATTTACGCGCAGGTGGTGGAGGCGGCGGCGGGGGCGCAGTGATCTGCGGAGACTCGAGCTCGGACATGCGTCAGACTCAGCTCTGCTGCGGATTGTTCTCGGGCTCGGCCGCCGCGGCAGCATCGGTCTCCGCAGCACCACCCGCATCCGATCCGGACGCGGCATGTTCGTCGTGCTGTTCGGCGTGACCGGTGTACTGCGCACTCTCTTCTTCCGTGAGCGGCTCGACGTCGCGGGTGGTGAGGCCGATCTTCCGCTCGTTCGCGTCGATCTTGATGATGCGCGTGCGCATCGCCTCGCCCACGGCAAACGTCTTGTCGAGTTTCTGCCGCGGGTCGCGCTGCACTTCGGAAACGTGCGCGAGACCTTCGACGCCGTCCGCAAGGCGGATGAAGAGGCCAAAGTCGGTGATCTTGGAGATGGAGCCGATCACTTCGTCGCCGAGGTGATGGTCTTTCGCGAAGTTGTCCCACTCGTTCGGGAGGAACTCGCGGATCGAGAGCGACAGCCGCTGATTGTCGCCATCGACGTTGACGACGCGTGCTTTGACGGTATCGCCCTTCTTCAGCACTTCGCTCGGATGCTTGAGCCGGCGGTGCCACGACATGTCGGAGATGTGAATGAGGCCGTCGATGCCGTCTTCCACTTCGACGAACGCGCCAAAGTCGGTGAGATTGCGCACGCGTCCTTCGATGACGGTGCCGACCGGGTAACGATCGGAGATCGTGTCCCACGGATTCTGTTCGAGCGCTTTGAGCGAGAGCGAAATGCGGCGGTTGGCGACGTTGACGTCGGAGACGACCGCTTCGACCATGTCGCCGATGTTCAGCATTTTTGCCGGATGGCGGATCTTCTTCGTCCACGACATTTCGCTGACGTGGATGAGACCTTCGACACCGTCTTCGAGCTCGATGAAGGCGCCGTAGTCTGTGAGCGAGACGACGTTCCCTTTGACCTTGCTGCCGAGCGGGTAGCGCTCAGCGACGTCGAGCCACGGATCGGGCGATTTCTGTTTGTAGCCGAGGGAGACGCGCTCCGAGCCGGCGTCGAACTTGAGGACCATCACTTCGATCTCGTCGCCGACGTTGAAGTACTCGGACGGATGCGTGACGCGGCCCCAGGAAATGTCGGTGATGTGCAGCAGACCGTCGACGCCGCCGAGATCGACGAAGACGCCGTAGTCGGTGATGTTCTTGACGATGCCGTGCGTCATGTCGCCTTCGCGGATGCGGCCGAACGTCGCCGCTTTGGCGACGGTCTGCTCGACTTCCACGATGGCACGGCGAGAGAGGACGATGTTCGTCCGCTTCTTGTCGAACGAGACGATCTTGAACTTCATCTCGTGCCCTTTGAGGGCGTCGAGGTTCTTGACGGGCTTGGTGTCGATGAGCGATCCGGGGAGAAATGCTTTCACGCCGCCGACGTCGACGGCGAGGCCGCCTTTGACGCGATCGACGACGCGGCCGCTGATCGGTTCGTCGGCCTTGAAAGCTTCTTCAATGACGTCCCAGACGCGCATGCGTGCCGCTTTTTCGCGCGACAGTGCGACGTAGCCGGAGGAGTCTTCGAGGCGCTCGATGAACACTTCGATCTCGTCGCCACGTTTGACTTTGACCTGACCGTCGAAGCCTGTGACTTCCGCGACCGGGAGCAGGCCTTCGGACTTGTAGCCGATGTCGACCACGACATCGGAGCCCGTCACCTTGATGACGCGGCCTTTGATGATCTCGCCTTCGGTCAGCGATGGTTTGCTGTAAAGGTCGAGAAGCTCGTCCATGCCGAGGTTCTCGAGATTCCCGTTTCCGGAGTCCGCCTGACGCGGCTGATTGGACTTCTTGGACTCGTCATTGGACGCCATTGTACTGGGGAACCCCCTACGCGATTTGAAATCGCCTGCCCGGCGCGTCTGTGCGCGCCCCCTCAATCAACGTAAGTTGTTGATACAGGTCGAAATCGGGAGTGTAGCGGCGGGGTATGAGAGGAGTCAAGGAAGGAAGGAACAAAGAAGAGCACGGAACGCGGAAAAGACGCTCAACGAGCGTCGTTTTGTGCGTCTGGCGGCGCATTGTGCGCCTCACTGTGCTCGCGCACCTGTCCGACGATGGCGGCGACGACCTCGGAAATGGTGAGCGCGGAGGTGTCGATGACGGTGTACGTCTCGTCGTGCATCAGCGGCGAGTCGGCGCGCGTACTGTCCTGTTTATCGCGCTGCAACGAGTCGGCGAGCACGCTCTGGAAGTCGACGGTCTGCCCTTTCGCCACGAGCTCGGCGTGCCGGCGGTGCGCGCGCACTTCGGCATTCGCTTCGAGAAAAAATTTGTGAGGCGTTTCGGGGAAGACTTTCGTGCCGATGTCGCGCCCTTCGAGGACGCCGCCGCTGCGGCGTCCGAGCTCCTGCTGCATCTTCACCAGCAGCCTGCGTACGGCCGGAATGGCGGAGACGTGGCTCGCGGCCATGCTGATGGCGGGCGTGCGGATCTCGCCGGTGATGTCCTCCCCATCGAGCAGCACGCGCGGCGGATCGCCCGGAACGAATTCGATGCTTGCGCGCGACGCGAGCTCTTCGATCGCGGCGGCGTCGCTGACGTCGAGGCCGCGGCGGGTGGCGGCGAGTCCGATGGCGCGGTACATCGCGCCTGTGTCGATGTGCGGGAGGTTCAGTTCACGAGCAACGAGTTTCGAGGCGGTGGTCTTGCCGACGCCGGAGGGTCCGTCGATCGCGACGATGAGCGACACGGACTACCCGCGTCCTCGGCTCGATTTGCGCGTGGCCGGCCGCGCATCGAGCGCCGATCTGCGGACGGGCGATTTCGGCCGCGGCCCGGCGACTTTCGTGCGCGAGCTCGAACTCGCGGTCTTCACCGGCGCGGCGCGTTTGCCGGAGGCGGCGCGTTTCGTCGTCGTCGCGGCACGCTTCGTCGTCGAGGCGGCCCTTTTCGCGCCGGGCTTCGCTTTCGACGTCGGCGCGGCGGCCGCGGCTCCCGGCTTCTTTGCGCCGGCGCGCGTCGTGCGGCGCTGCTTCGGCTTCGGCATCTCCTGCATCGTCTCGAGCATCTTCACTTCTTTCGGTGAGAGCTCGCGCCAGTCGCCGGCGGCGAGTTTCGGATCGGCGATCGGGCCGATCGCCACGCGGCGCAGCTTCGAAACGGGATGACCGACGGCCTGGAACATCTTGCGGATCTGCTGCGTGCGTCCTTCACGAAGCCGGACCTCGTACCACGAGTTCCCTTCTTCGCCGCGGCCGGTGGTTTTCATCCGCTCGATCTCGCACGGGAGCGTCCGTTTGTTGTCGATCGTGATGCCGCGCTGCAGTTTGTCGATGATGCGCTCGGTCGGAATGCCGCGCACTTTGACGTGATACGTCTTGACCGAGCCGTGTTTCGGATGCGAGACCTTGAACGCGAGATCGCCGTCGTTGGTCAGCAGGATCAGGCCTTCGGAATGGAAGTCGAGCCGCCCGACCGGATAGATGCGCTCGCGCACGCCTTTCACGAGATCGATGACCGTCTTGCGGCCCTGCGGATCTTCGACGGTGGTCATCACTTCCTTCGGTTTGTACAGAAGGATGTAGCGGTGCGTTTCCGCACGGGTGATGAGTTTGCCGTCGACTTTGATGTGATCGTGAAGCGGATCGGCTTTCGAGCCGAGCTCGGTGACGACCTTGCCGTTCACCGTGACGCGGCCTTCGCGGATCATCGTTTCGGCTTCTCTGCGCGACGCAAAGCCGGCGTGCGCGATGATCTTCTGCAGTCGGTCGAGTTCCATCAATGTTCGTTCGCTTCGCTGTCGGGCGATTCTAACTGAGTTTCGCCGGCATCAGCCGCGGACTGCTCTTCCAAACTCGTGCCTTGATCCGGTGATGCATTCGCAGGTTCATTCGTCGACGCCGCGTCGCTGCTCGCCGCTTCGTCATCGCGGCGCGGTGCGTCATCGAATTCCGCAAGCGCGGCGAGATCGGCGGCACTCTGCGCGTCATCGGCTGCCACTTCGATGATCCCCTCGCCTGTCGGTTCCGGCGCGGCGTTGATCGCGGCGACGAGATCCTCGTTGATGTTCTCGCCAATGAGATCTCCGAACTCTTCGAGGCGCGGCAGGTCGCGAATGTCGTTCAAGCCAAAGTGCACGAGAAAGTCTTTGGTGGTGCGATAGAGGAACGGCGAGCCGACGACGTTTTTGCGTCCGGCCACGCGCACCATGCGCCGTTCGAGCAGCGTGCGGATGGAGCTGCTCGAGTTCACTCCGCGGATGTCCGACACTTCGGGGGCGGTGATCGGCTGGCGGTAGGCGACGATGGCCAGCGTTTCGAGCGCGGCGAGCGAGAGGCGGTTCTCCCCTTTTTTCGCGAAGTACTTCTTGAGCACCGCATCGTGCTCGGCGCGCGTGGTGAGACGCCATCCGCCGGCGGCCTGTTCGAGCATGAAGCCGCCGAGGCGCTCGTCGAGATTGCGTTTGATCTCCTCGAGCTGCGTGCTCACCGCTTCCTTCGTTTCGTCGAGCGATTCGGCGAGATCGTCGACGCGCACGGGATCGCTGCTCAAAAACAGAATCGCCTCGAGGGCGGCGCGGAGCTCTGTTGATTCCATCGGCATGTTGTGTGTCTCATCAGAACACGGAAACGCGAGTGGCGTGACCGTGCAGCGTCTAGCTGTTGTCGAAAAGGGCGAACGTCGCCTCGTCGATCTCCTGGGCGGTGTTGTTGATGAGGATCTCGCCGAAGTTCGCGCTCTGCTGCAGCGCGATGCCGCCGAGGCGCACGAGCTCGAGCATGCCCAGGAACACGGCGATCAGCTCGTTGCGATCGCGTCCTTCGAGAAACCACTGCAGGCGCAGCGGCGCTTTCTCGCGCAGTTTCGTGTAGAGCTCGCGCATCTTGTCCGACACCTTGTGCGAGACGCGGTGCAGCTCGATCGATTGCGGGTGATTCTGGCGATAGCGAACGAGCGCGGTGCGGAACGCGTCGATGAGGTCGAACAGGCCGACGTCGCTCATGTCGATCTCGTTCGGTTCATCGGCGCCAGGCAGCGGGACGCGCGGCCGCGCCCACATGCCCATGCGCAGCACGTCGAGCTCCGCGAACGATTCGGCCACCGCTTTGAAGCGCTGGTATTCGAGCAGCCGGTCGACGAGCTCTTTGCGCGGATCGTCGATCGCATCGCCGTCCTCGCTCTCGTCGCGCGGCAGGAGCATGCGCGACTTGATGTTGATCAGCACCGAGGCCATGTAGATGTAGTCGGCGGCGATATCGAGGTCGAGCTCCGTCATCGCGTCGAGGTAGGCCGTGTATTGCTCGGTGATGAGCACGATCGGAATGTCGGTGATGTCGATCTCGTGCTTTTTGAGCAGATGCAGCAGCAGGTCGAGCGGCCCCTGGAACGTCGGCAGCGTGACCTGATACACCGAGGTGTCGGCCTCGGCCGGCATCGGCGCGCCCTGTGTGTGCATCACGGCCGGAGCAGCCGAGGCCTCCCCTGATTCGGCGGACGCAGGGGATCCCTCGACTTCGCTCGGGATGACACCGGGTTGGTCCTGCGTCTCGTCGCTCATCCGCGCAGCTCGGGATAGTCGATCTTCATCGCTTTGCGTACGAGGTCGAGAGTCTCGGCGGCGCGTTCGCGGGCTTTGACGTTGCCGGCGCGAAGCGTCTGCCAGACGTACGACGGATCGCGGTCGATCTCTTCGCGGCGCGCGCGCATCGGCGCGAGACGCTCGATCATGATCTCGGTCAGCAGCTTCTTGTCCTGCACGCAGCCGATCTGCGCGGTGCGGCATTCGTGGTCGACGCGCCCGATGGTGGCGTCGTCCGAAAAGAGCTTGTGAAACTGAAAGAGATTGCAGATGTCGGGGTTGCCGGGATCGCTGCGGCGGACGCGGTTCGGGTCGGTGAACATCGTCGAGACGAGCGTGCGAATCTCGTCGGCGCTCGCGGTGAGGCCGATGGTGTTGCCGTACGACTTCGACATTTTGCGGCCGTCGAGTCCCGGCACTTTCGGCGTGGCAGTAAAGAGAGGTTGCGGCTCGGGGAAAACGTCGCCGTAGAAGTTGTTGAAGCGGCGGACGATTTCGCGGGAGAGCTCGAGGTGCGAGGCCTGGTCCTCGCCGACCGGCACGTAGCCGGCGCGATAGACGACGATGTCGGCGGTCTGCAGCAGCGGGTATCCGAGGAAACCGTACGTGTTGAGCTCTTTGTCCTGAAGCTGCTGCTGCTGGTCCTTGAACGTCGGCACGCGCTCGAGCCACGGCAGCGGCGTGCACATCGACAAGAGCAGATGCAGCTCGGCGTGCTCCTTCACCTCGGACTGCAGAAAGATGACGCACGTCTCCGGATCGAGTCCTGCGGCGAGCCAGTCCGCCACGGCATCGAACGTTGCCTGGTGCACTTTCGACGGATCGGCGTAATCGGAGGTGAGCGCGTGCCAGTCCGCCACCATGTAATAGCAGGGATAGCGGTTCTGCAGCTCGACCCAGTTCTTCACCGCGCCGAAGTAGTTGCCGAGATGGACGCGGCCCGTGGGACGGAGGCCGCTGAGGACGTGTTGTTCAGAGGGCTGATTCAAGACAAGGCTCACACGAGGTCGACTGTGAAAAATGAGGGCGCAGTGTAGCAAGAATCGGCTGGCGCCACTCCGCGCCCGCGTCCGCCGGGTGACACGCCTCGCGCGCACCACATGGAACAGACGTGAGGCGGCCACGGTTGGCAGCAGTACACATCACCAGTGGCAACGCCACTTCCTTCGGCCCGAGCCGGACAGTCAGCGCTCTGTCTCTTCCTCGTGTCGTCGTGGTTTTTCAACCCGGCGCATGGAGAGAGACAATGGAACGCGGCAATCTTCTTCTCAATCGATTCACCGATCACACCCTGCGCGTGCTGAAGGGTCAACAGAAGGACTATACGAGGGGCACGGTGTTGATCAAGGAGGACGAGACGCCGGACTACGTCTTCTTCCCTCATCACGGTTCGGTGGTCTCCATCGTCCGGGCGACCGAAGACGGATTGATGGTCGAGGCGGGGGTGATCGGCAGTGAAGGAGCGGTCCACGTCCAGACGATCATCACGGCACCGGGGCCGATCGGCAGCCAGGGCATCGTCCAGATCGAAGGGATGTTCACACGAGTCGACGCGCACGGGCTGCGCGAACAATTCAACGACGACACGGCACTCCGCGACGCGCTGCTCGGTTTCACCAGCGCGTTTCTCGAGCAGGTGACGCAGAACCTCGTCTGCAATCGTCTGCACGCGATCGAGCAGCGGCTGGCGAAATGGCTGCTGACCGTCCGCGACCGCGTCGACAACGATGAGCTCGAGCTGACGCACGATTTTTTGTCGCACATGCTCGGCATTCACCGCCCGGGTGTGACGATCGCGGTCGCAGCGCTGCAGGTCGACGGGTTGATCGCGCATTCTCGCAACCTCATCACCATCCGCGATCACGAAGGATTGGTGGCGCGGTCTTGCGAATGTTTCCGGGTGTTGCACGAGCGGCTGCTCGAGCTCCGCACGAGGCTCGCGGCGTGACTGTACGCCGCCGAACGGACGTCATCGCTGGTGTCGCTGTACGTTCCGCGGCGATGCTGTGGAGCGACTCCACCACGGCGAGCCGATGACGTCCTTACCCGACCACACGCCAGGCAATCTGCTGCTCCGCTCACTGCCGCGGGAGGTACGCGAGCGCGCAGGACTGCAGGAATTCGACCACGACATTCGGGATGTCCTCATCGGTGCGGAGGAGACGCCCGCGTTCGTCTTCTTTCCACATGCGCAAGCGGTCGTCTCGATCGTCAAGACCACGGCAGGCGGCCAGATGGTGGAGGCGGGCGTGGTCGGCAACGAAGGGCTGTTGAGCGTCCACACCTTGCTCGCTCTGGCGCGCGCGCCGACCGGCAGCGAGGCGGTCGTACAGAACGAGGGACGCATCACGCGCGGTGATGCCGCTGTGGTGCGCGAGCTGTTTCACTCCCACGAGCCCTTTCGCAACGCGATCCTCGCCTACACCAGCGTGTTGCTCGACCAGGTGACGCAGAACCTCCTTTGCAATCGCCTGCATTCGATCGAGCAGCGCCTCGCCAAATGGCTGCTCCTGATGCGCGATCGCGTACGGAAGGACGAGCTGCATCTGACGCAGGAGTTTCTCTCCTACATGCTCGGCGTGCACCGCCCCGGTGTCTCCATTGCCATGCAGGCACTCGAGGCCGATGGTCTGATCCGTCATCGCCGCAACTCGGTCGAGCTCCGCGATCCGGCAGGCGTCATCGCCCGTTCCTGCGAGTGTTACCGCCCGCTGCACGAGAAACTTCGAACTTTCGTTCAAGCCGTGCCGTGACCGTTCGCTTGCAAACAGACCCGATCTGTGATGCGGCGTAACCTGCTCCTCACCCTATGAGAAGACGACCGGTCATGCCCAAGCTGTACAACGCTCTCTTCGCGATCTCTTCGCTTCGTGATGAGGTTCATGGATTGTGCGGCGAAGTCGAGGCTGCCGACGCTGCCCGTTTCCTCGCGCGCCTCCAACAGCTCGAGACCAAGGCGCTCTACCTCATCGAGAACGTCGAGACGCAGAAGCGAATCGCGCAGCACTGATCTGGCCACACTCGATGGCGACCCGTTCCCTCATCATTGACAGCCGCGGAGTCTCAGGCCCGGATCGCGTCCGTTCGCGCAGCGAAGCGCTGCACAAGCTCACCGAGAACGAGAACGACGCGATCGAGCTTTACACCTCCACACCAGGACG
>DASVUA010000071.1:0-8855 GCA_036387295.1 Thermoanaerobaculia bacterium
ACTTTACGTAGATGTCCGGCATGAAGTGCATCTCGATCTTGATCTGACCGTCGCCCTTGCACGCTTCGCAGCGGCCGCCTTTCACATTGAACGAAAACCGGCCCGGGCCGTAGCCGCGCATGCGCGCCTCGGGCGTCTGCGCCATGAGGCCGCGGATCTCACCGAAGAGCTGCGTGTAGGTGGCGGGATTCGAGCGCGGCGTGCGTCCGATCGGCGACTGATCGATGTCGATGACCTTGTCGATCAGATCGAGGCCATCGATGCGATCGTGCTCGCCGGGCGAGTCGTACGCGTCGTAGAAGTGCTGCGACAGCGCTTTGTAGAGGATGTCGTTGACGAGCGTCGACTTGCCTGAGCCGCTGACGCCGGTGACGGCGATGAAGACGCCGAGCGGAAACTCGACGTCCAGGTTCTTGAGGTTGTTCTGCCGCGCGCCGCGGATCACCAGTTTCTGCTCGCCCAGCGGACGGCGCTGCTGCGGCACTTCGATGCGCGCTTCGCCGCGGAGATAGCGCGCGGTGAGCGAGCTGGGGAAGGTCTTGATCTGCTCGAGCGTCCCTTCGGCCACGACGTGGCCGCCGTGCACGCCGGCGCGAGGACCGAGATCGATGATGTGATCGGCCGTCTCAATCGTCTCCTCGTCATGCTCGACCACGATCACCGTGTTGCCGACGTCGCGCAGTTCGAGCAGCGAATCGATGAGTTTGCGGTTGTCGCGCTGGTGCAGTCCGATGGAGGGCTCGTCGAGCACGTAGAGCACGCCCATCAGCTTCGAGCCGATCTGCGTGGCGAGGCGGATGCGCTGCGCTTCGCCGCCGGAAAGCGTGGCCGCGTTGCGGTCGAGCGTGAGGTAGCCGACGCCGACCGAGTTGAGAAAGCCGAGGCGATCGCGGACTTCCTTCAGGATCTTGCCGGCGATCGCTTCCTCGCGCGCCGTGAGCTTCACGGTCTGGAAAAACTCCTGCGCGCCCTGAAGCTGGAACGAGACGATGTTGTCGATCGCGCGGCCGGCCACGGTGACGCTCAGCGCTTCCGGACGCAGGCGGCGGCCTTTGCACTCCGGGCACTTGGTCGGCGTCATGAAGCGCTCGATCTCTTCGCGCATGTCGTCCGACTCGGATTCCTTGTAGCGGCGCTTGAGCATCGGGACGATGCCTTCGTAGGTGCCGTTGTACGAGTAGGCGCTCTCGCTGCCCTGGAACGCGAAGCGGATCTTGTCTTCCGAGCCGTGCAGGATGACGTTGCGCGCCTTTTCCGGCAGCTTCTGCCACGGCGTCGACATCTTGAACTTGTAGTGCGTGGCGAGCGTCTGGATCTGGCGGAAGCGCCAGTTGTCCGACCCTTCTTTCCAGAGCGCAACCGCCCCCTGCTCGAGGGTCAGCGACGGGTCGGGGACGATCTTCCGTTCGTCCACCTCGAGCAGCATGCCGAGGCCGGAGCAGCGCTGGCAGGCGCCGTACGGAGAGTTGAAGGAAAAGAGTCGCGGCGTGATCTCGCCGATGGAGACGCCGCAATCGGGGCAGGCGTAGTTCTGCGAGAGAAGCTCTTCGCGTTTGTCGGTCTGGTAGAGAATCTTGACCAGACCTTTGGTCACCCGCGTGGCCGTTTCGAGCGAATCGGCGAGCCGCTGCGAGACCCCTTCCTTGATCACGATGCGGTCGATGCGGATGTCGATCGTGTGCTTTTTCTGCTTGTCGAGCGTGGGGGGATTCGAGAGCTCGACCTCTTCGCCGTTGACGATGGCGTGGGTGAAGCCTTCCTTCACCATCTGCAGCATCTGCTTGCGGTATTCGCCCTTTTTGCCGCGGACGTACGGCGCCAGGATCGTGAACTTCGTACCGGAAGGCAGCAGCAACAGTTTGTCGACCATCTGCTGGATGGTCTGGGGGCGGATCTCCTGGCCGCAGGAGGTGCAGTGCGGCACACCGACCGAGGCGTAGAGGAGGCGGAGGTAATCGTAGATCTCGGTGACGGTGCCGACCGTCGAGCGCGGATTGCGTGACGTGGTCCGCTGCTCGATCGAGATCGCGGGCGAGAGGCCTTCGATCGAATCGACGTCGGGCTTCTCCATCTGCTCGAGAAACTGGCGCGCGTAGGCCGAGAGCGACTCGACATAGCGGCGCTGCCCTTCGGCGAAGATGGTGTCGAACGCGAGCGACGACTTGCCCGATCCCGAGACGCCGGTGATGACGACGAACTTGTTGCGCGGGACGACGACGTCGATGTTCTTGAGGTTGTGCTCGCGTGCGCCGCGAATGACGATCGAATCCATGAGGGAACACGTTAACCGGTCGGAGCGCTGGTCGTGTTCCCGGATACGAATGGTAGAGAGAGGCGCTTGGAGAGGCGGTGAGAGAGGCGGCGTTAGGCTTTGGGCGTTTGGGGCCGCGGGCCGTTCGGGCCATGCACCCCCAACGCCAAACGCCAAACGCCCAACGCCACCTACTTGATCGTGGCCGTCTTCGACGGAACGAACTTGTTTCCCGGCCCAAAGTGCTTCGCCAGGTACTCGATCACCACGCTCTTCTCGGCATCGGGAACGGTCGCGCCCCAGCGGATCATCTTTTCGACCGTGGCGGTCCACTGTTTGGTGGTGAGGCGCTGCTGCACGAGGATGTCGGCGGAGTGGCAGGCGTAGCAGGCTGCTTCGGTTTCGGTGCGGCCCTTGCCCGCGGGGAGCTGCTTGAACTGCGTCCCCGGCGCGGGGAGGAGGGCGAGGAGGATGACGAGGAGAACGTTGTTCATCCCTTCACCTCCACGTTCACCGAATGCCACCCGTTGTAGAGGTAGCCGCTCTGGTTCCAGACGGTTTCACGCGGCTGCATCGCGCCGCGGCTGTCGGTCGCACGCGCGAGCAGGGTCGCGTTTCCGGCGCGCCGCGGCGTCCAGCGGAAATGCCAGAGCCGCCATGCATGCGGCGAATGGCGCGCGTCGAGTGCGGCACGGCTCCAGGTCGCGCCGCCGTCGTCGCTGAGCTCGACCTTCGCGATGTCGGGGGCGCCGGAGAAGGCGAATCCGCGCACGTCGTATGTGCGCTTCAACTGCGCTTGTTTCGGCGCGGTGGTGATGTTCGACTTCACGGCCATTTCGGTGACCGGATGCATCTCCTCCGGTTTGAACGTGACGCCCGGCGCGCCCGGCGTGTTCGGCCAGCGATAGGCCGTATCCATGAAGAAGCCGGTCTGCGGCGTGGTGCTGAGCGTGAGCCGCGTGATCCATTTCATCCAGTGATCGCCGGCCCACCCCGGCACGACGAGCCGCAGCGGCGCGCCGTGCTGCGGCGGAAGCGGCTGCCCGTTCATCTCGAAGGCGAGGATGCAGTCGTCCATCGCTTTGCCGAGCTCGAGGCTGCGGTGAAACGGCGGCACTTTGCCCGGCGGATCATCCGAGCCGAAGAGCTTCAGATGCTTTGCCGAAGCCTTCACGCCGGCGCGCGCGAGGACGTCGCGAACGCGGACGCCGCTCCACCGCGCGTTGCCGACCGCGCCGTAGCGCCACTGCACGCCCGGCATGGGCGGCGACTGCAGGCCGCGGCCGTTGCCGGCGCATTGCAGAACGCAGGTGGCTTCGGCGCGCGGCAGCGTCTTCAACTCGGCGAGCGAGAGCGTCACCGGCTTCGAGACCTCGCCGTCGATGCGCAGCCGCCACGTCTTCATGTCCGGCACGCGCGCGATCCAGTGACTGCGGACGAAGAAGAGCGGCACGGGGGTGAGGTAGTCGGTCAGCAGCTCGAGCGGCGTCTCCGCATTGAGCGGATATCCGTTCATCTGCAGCATGTGCGGCTCTTCGGCGAGCAGCGCCGCCGGGGCGAGCGAGGCGAGGGCAGAGAAACGGAGGAAATCGCGGCGATCGAGTTTCATCGGACGCGGTCAGCGTACCGAATCGAGCAGCCACGCGCCATACGCGCCGGAGGTTGCCTCGATGCGCAGCACGACGAATTCGGGAACTTCGTACGGGTGGCGCGCGAAGAGCTCGTCGCGCAAGGCGTCGAGCCGCGTATCGGCGGTCTTGATGATCAGCAGCTGTTCGGCGTCGTCGTGCACCGCTCCTTCCCAGCGGTAGACCGACTGGATGCGAGGCACGATGTTGACGCAGGCGGCGAGACGCGCGTCGACGAGGGCGTGTGCAAGTGCGCGCACATCGAACTCGGGACCGACCGTGGTGAGGACGACGACCGGGCTCATTGCCGCGCCGTGCGAGGTCATCGCACGGTTTCGGCGACCAGCTCTGCGGCCGTCCGTCCGGCGGCGCGCACGACGCGCCGCACCTGCACGCGCTCGATGTACGGCAGGGCGATGTACGCGAAGATCGATCCGCCGCCGACGCCGACGGAGGTGGGGACGAGCGCGGTGTTGCGCTTCGCGAGCGCGTGCGTCTCGACGAGCTCCATCGTCTCGCCGTCGTAGATGCGCAGCTCGGCGGCGACGCGCGAGACGAGCACGCCGATCGAGACGCCGGCGTGGCGCGTTCCGACTCCGAGGCCGCCGTATTCGTCGGTCGACGCGTCGCCGGCGGCGATCTCGACGTAGTAATCGGCGACGGCCGCGCCGTCGCGAACGGCTTCGTCGTACGTGCGCACCGCGTCGAAGGCGTCGAAGCCGCGCGCGCGCAGCTCGTTGCGCAGCGCCGCGGCGACGTCGCTCTGCAGCGCGTCATCGCAGCGGAGGACGCCGATGCGCGTGGCGCGCGTGGTGTCGAATGCGAAGGCGGCGTTCGGAAGGACGACCAGGATCAACGCGAGCAGCAGGCGTTTCATGCGGCGTAGTTTATCCTGCCGCTCGTGTTGAAACGCGCGGTGCTGATCGTCTTCGCCCTCCTGGCGATCTGGCTCGCGTACGAGGTCATCGCGTTCCCGAACGTCGAGGAGTTGAAAGGCGCTCCGCCGAAAACGACGGCGTTCATGGAGCTGCGCAAGCAGCAGTTGCGCGAAGCGGGGAAGAGCGACGCGCTGAAATGGCGCTGGGTGCCGTACGGACGGATCTCGCCGTACCTGCGCCGCGCGGTGCTGGTTGCAGAAGACAACTCGTTCTACGAGCATCAGGGCGTCGATACGAAAGGGATGCGCGAGGCGTTCGAGCGCAACTGGAAGCGACGCAAGCTGACGCACGGCGGCTCGACCATCACCCAGCAGCTCGCGAAGAATCTCTATCTCTCGCCGTCGCGCAATCCGATCCGCAAAGTGCGCGAGTACTTCATCGCTCGCTCGCTCGAAAAACATCTGTCGAAGAAGCGCATTCTCGAGATCTACCTGAACGTGGTGGAGATGGGCGAGCGTGTCTATGGCGCCGAGGCCGCGTCGCGGTTTTACTTCGGCAAGTCGGCGTCGGCGCTGTCGACGCGCGAAGCGGCGCTGCTCGCCGGCTGCCTGCCGAATCCGCGCGTGATGAACCCCGGGAAACCGAACCAGCGCCTTCGCGCACGGCAGCGGATGATCCTCTCGCGCATGAAGCGCTGGGGCTATGTGTTCGAGCGCGAGGTGCTGACGGAGAAGAAGCCGGCGGCGAGCGAAACGCCGCGCAAAGAGGCGGACGGCGGAGACAAACCGCCGGTCACCGACAGCGATCTGCCGCCTGAGACCGATACGACGGCGACGGAGCCGGAGCAAACCGAAACTGCCGCGGAACCGGCAGAACCAGACGCAACGACGGCAGCGACCGAAACATCAGAGCCGCCGCCAACGAATACGTGAAGCGAGGGAGCACAACATGGAGCGACACATCAAGATCCTTTCGATCCTGTTCATGGTTTTCGGAGTGCTCGGGCTCCTGGTCGCAGCAGGAACGTTCGTCTTCGGCGCGGGGGTGGCGGCGTCGATCTTCGCTGCCGAGAACACCAGTGACGCGCGTGCCGCGGGCGCTGTGGCCGGCACGTGCATTTCGGTCGTCGCGGTGCTCTTCGCGTTGATGGCCATTCCGAGCATCATTGCGGGCTGGGGTTTGTCCCGTCACAAGGCGTGGGCGCGCATCCTGACGATCGTCCTCGGCGTCATTTCGCTGCCGCAGATGCCGTTCGGGACGGCGCTCGGGATTTACGCGATCATCATCATGTTCAACGACGACGCGAAGATGCTTCTGCGCGCGTAAATTCAAGCACTTGGGCAGTGTGGTCCGCGTTTTGCCGTTGGCGTCTGACGTGGCAAGACACGAGAACAGGCGACGCGAGCAGAAATGGAAGGGGCGCGAAGACGTCCGCACCATCTGCGACTGCCAGCGTCACGCACTGCGCGAAAAGAGCCTGTGGCGCCGCGCCGCACGTGTCGCGTCACGCGGAGTCGCGCTGCTGGTGAGCATTCCGCTCGCCTTCGCGGCGTTCGACATTCCGACGTCCGCGATGAACATCGATCTCGACGCGGTGCGTAAATTCGATCTGCGCGCACAGAAGACCACTGCCGCGCCGGTTGTCGTGGAAGCGCGCGCACTTCCGATCTTCACCACCGACAACATCCGCGAGGGTTTCCTCAAACCGCCGGCCGACGCACCGACGCTGGACGTGTTCAAGGAACAGTATTTCCGCCGGCACGTTCCGTACGGCGCGATCATTTTCCGCGAGGCGCGCAGGAACAATCTGCCGCCGGAGCTGGTCGCGGCAGTCGTGCAGACGGAGTCGAATTTCAGCCCGACGCTGGTGTCCAACAAGAGCGCACAAGGGCTCATGCAGATCGTCCCCGGCACTGCGCGCCTCCTCGGCATCAGCGATCCGTTCGACCCGGCGCAGAACATTGCGGCCGGCACGAAGTACCTGCGTTACCTCATGAATCGCTATGACAACGAGACGATGGCGCTCGCTGCCTACAATGCAGGCCCCGGTAACGTGGCGCGCTTTGGCGGCGTCCCGCCGTTCGGTGAAACGCGCGATTACATTGCGAAGGTGAATCGCCGCACTGGACGCTATCGCCAGCGCGTGCACAAGAACTACCTCGCCACACTGCGCGACCACCGCGCCACTGTCGTCGCCGCGAATTGACGCGGGCGCGCCACACATCCATACAACGAGCACTGTGACCGCGGTGGAGCGCTGCCAGATTTCGCCGTTCCTCCACTAAAATGCCGCGCGATGCAGGTGCCCCACCGCAAAGGCGAAGAACGGCGCGAATTTCAACGACTCCGCTTTGAAGCACCGATTGCGGGAACGTTCGGACCGGCCACGGTTTCGATTGTGGAAGCGGGCGTTCTCGGCGCCTCGATTCAGCACGAAGCGCCGCTCGACGTCACACGCGGCGACCTCCGTTTTCAATACGGCGCAAATGAGATTGCAATGCGTTGTGAGGTCGTGCGGACGTTTCAGGCCGATCCTTCTTCGTCTTCAGAACATCCGGTGATGTCGGGGCTCCGGTTTCTCGCCGCGATCGGCGATTCAGGCGATCACCTGCGCGCGATGCTGGCGCAGCTCGTGGCACGCGCACTGGAGTCGCGCTTCGACGCGTCTGCAACACGTTTGCGTTTGCGTCCTGTGGACGGCGATAAAACGGTGCGCGATGCCGACGCGCAATTCGTTTCCTATCGGCTCGAGAACAACAACTGGCGCAAGCGCAACGTGTTTCTGCCCGAGCAGCCGGAGGCCGGTTTCACGGTGGCGCGCGGCGAAGACGCGGACGAATTGCAGCGCCTCTGCGCGGTCTACGAAGCGTCGGACCAGGAAGGGCGCCGTCTGATTCGCCTCTTCGCAGAGCTGAGCGTCAGCGACGCTCTTCAGATCCCGCCGGCGACGTGAGCGGCTCGGCGGCCGCGCCGCCGCGCTCGAGCGGCAGCGTGAAGTAGAACTGCGTTCCTTCGCCAGGACTGCTCTCCACCCAGATGCGGCCACCGTGCGCTTCGACGATGCCTTTCGCGATCGGCAATCCGAGCCCCGCGCCCATGCGCTCGGTGCGCTTGGCCTGCCAGTAGGGGCTGAAGATGTCGTTGAGGTGCTCTTTCGGAATCCCGGGACCGGTATCCGCGATCGTGAAGAGCGCATTGCCGTCGTCGCGCGTCGCGCGCACGTCGATGCGTCCGTCGGGAGGCGTGAACTTCATCGCGTTGCCGATCAGGTTCGACAGCACCTGCATCACGCGATGCCGGTCGGCGTGCACGGCGGGGAGGTTCTCCTCGACGTCGAAGACGAGCGCAACCTGCGCCGCGCCGGCCTGCGCGCGAAACAGTTCTTCCGCTTCGTGCAGCATCTCGACGACTTCGACGCGCTCCATTTCGACCGGCAGGCGCTTGCCGCCTTCGAGCCGCGTCGTGTCGAGCAGATCTGCGATGAGGCGGTTCATCCGGCGCGCGGAGACGACGATCGTTTCGATCTGTTCGCGATCGTCATCCGAGATGGTCTCGGATGTCTGGAGCAGCGACGCGCCGAGGGAGACGGCGCTCAGCGGATTGCGGAGATCGTGCGACACGATCGCGAGCAGATCCTCGCGCGCCCTCGCCGCCTCGCGCGTCTCCTGGTGCAGGCGCGCGTTCTCGATCGCGAGCGCGGCCCTGTCCGCGATCTCCTGCGCGAGCACCCGATCGGCCGGCGAGAAGTCGTCGCCCGGCCGATCGCGGAAGACCGTCAGCGTGCCCACGGCCCGCCCAGGGGCCCGCAGCGGCGCGACGATCAAGCTCTGCATGCCGCGCTGCTCGAGGAAGCGCCGGTGCTCTTCGGTGATGGGCTCGCCCGGGACCTCGACCGGCGCCCTCTCGATGAGCGAGGCCTCGCCCGTGAGCGACGTTCGCTCGGCGATTTCCTCGTCCACGCGCACGCGCCCCGACGTGAGGATGCTCTTCACGTAGTCGGCCGCCTGCGGATCGGTGTGGTACGCCGTCGCCGGCTCGAGCCAGTTGCCGTCCTCCGAGAGCAGCCGAACCACGCAGCCGTCGCCCATCACCTCGGCC
>DASVUA010000072.1:0-8640 GCA_036387295.1 Thermoanaerobaculia bacterium
GCGGGCTTTAGCCCGCCGGCAGCGAAACGACGCTCGGCGGGCTAAGAGCCCGCCGCTCCACCAGACGATCGAGACCAGACGATCGACCAGACCATCGACACGGGACACGCATCACACCTGCGTCCCCTCGATCCGGCGCACGAACTCCGCTCCGAAAAACGACGCTGGCGTGAACGCGCCGGCGCGCGGCTTCGCGAGCACACCTTCGACCGCCGCGAGCGACGAGAGCACCGTGAACTTGTAGCCTTCGGCGACAGACAACGTCCGCGTCCGTTCTTCACCACCGGCATTCGTCACGCGCCCCCACAACTCGACGCGCGCGCGTTCGCGCACTTGTTCGCTCGGCCCCGCCTGCCGATCGGCGAAGCGCAGCGCGAGCTTGCGCAATGGCGCGATCCGCAGCAGCGGCAGCAGACGGCGCATCCAGCGCATCCGCGCGACGGCGCGTTTCGATTGCGAGGAGTAGACGCGGATGTTCGGAATGCCGGTGGTACGGAACGCCGTCGCCACGTCGCCCCACGGAATGGTCATGGCCAGCCGCTCGCCTGATGCGAATGGAATCGCGCGGACGTCGTACATCTGCGGCACGCTGACGATCCGTCCGTCGCGGCGGATCGCGCCGCCGTAACCGGCGCCTTCGATCATCGTCTTCATCGTGCCGCGGCTCACGCCTGCGCCGCGCGCCGAGAATGCGAGCCAGAGCTCGTTCGCGTCGGGCAGCTCCGCGTGCAGCATCGCGGCGAGGCAATCGGTCGGCACGACGTCGAAGCCGACGCCGGGCAGCAGCACGACGTTACGCTCCCGCGCTTCCGCGTCACGGCCGAAGATCGCTTCGAACACCGCGATCTCGCCGGTAATGTCGAGATAGTGCACGCCGCCCGCGAGGCAGGCGTCGACCATCGGCCTGCTCGTATGGATGAACGGCCCCGCACAATGCAGCACGAGCGCAACGCCGTGCAGATCCGGTTTCGTCAGATCGAACGCACGCCACTCCAGCCCCAGCTCGCGTGCGAGCGGCTCGATTTTTTCGCGCGTCCGTCCGGCGAGGATCGGACGCTCTCCCCGTGACACCGCTTCGCGCGCAATCAGCTCGCCCGTGTACCCGTTCGCTCCGTAAATCATCCACATCCGCCGATGGTACGCACTCCCATACAATTGAGCTTCATGGATTGCCCGAAGTGCGGGTTTCCGACGTTGACCGGCGCGCTCGAATGCGCCCGCTGCGGAGTGGTCTTCGCGAAGGTGACGCGTGCGCGCGAGGCCGAGCTGATCCGGCCGTACGTGATCGAGGAAGAACGGATCGGCGACGGCCGCATCGGCCCTGCCGAATGGAAAATCCTCGGCTTTGGACTGGCTGCCGCGATCGTGGTCTATGCGATTCCGTTCACCCGTTTCGTGTTTTCGGCGCTCGTGACGTTGTTCCACGAAATCGGCCATGCGGTGATGGGGTGGCTCTTCGGACACGTGTCGCTGCCTGCGTTCGACTTCGTGTACGGCGGAGGGCTGACGCATTACGGCGTGTTCCGCCCCTCGATCGCGGTGGCGATTGCGCTGGTTTTCGGCTATCTCGGCTATCTGTTCCGCGACAACAGGAAATCCCTCGGACTCATCGCCGCGATCTTTCTCATCTGGCTGTTTTTCATTACACGCGAATGGCGCCGCGAGCTCCTGATGGCCGCGGGGGGCCACCTCGGCGAGTTCATCCTGGCCGGAATCATGTTCTACAAAGCGCTGTCGGGCACCGGCTGGCGCTCGCCTGAATTCGAGCGCCCCCTGGGCGCATTCGTCGCCTTTTTCGTGCAGATCCACAGCACGCTCTTCGCCTGGCGCCTCACGCACGACGCTGCATTTCTCGATTGGTATCGCGAAGGAAAAGGGGGCGCGCTGATGAACGATCTCGAATCGATCGCCCTCGACCTGCACATCTGGCTCGGCTGGAGCACGAGCATCGAAGGCGTCGCACGCTGGCTGCTCGTCTTTTCCGTGCTTCCGACGATCGTCGCCCTGATCTGGCATTTCGAGCGCACCCGCTGGCACCGCGTCCTGCGCGCGCTGCGCACGGTGGACGCGTAGCGCGCTTCGGGTGCGCTACGCCGCTGCGCGTGTCCGCACCACCTGCGGTTACGAGACCTTGCGGACGCGCTTAGGCTCGCTCTTGATCAAGCGGTCGGCGTTCTCCGCCTCGATGCTTTTCAGATATCGAAGCAGAGCAGCAGTGTCTCCACCGAATTCGTCATCGAGCTCGCGACGCGCGATACGTGTCTCTTCGACGATGGGGTCATTGCGCACGCTCATTCCTCCATGAGTTCTTGCGGCGTGTAGATCAACGGCGGCTCGAAGCCGAAATTTCTGATCACGTGATTCACGCGTGGAATGATCACCCCATTCGCGATGTGCTTGCAATTCCACGTCAGCAGAAAGTCCATGCCGGTCGTTGCAGCGATTGCAATGTGGAGCGCGTCTTCGAACGCGCTCTGCGGGAGGCCCCGACCAAATAGCTGATCACGCTCGTTTCGACGTACACCTTCGGGCGGATCGTGGTTGCAGCGTGTTCGATCATCTCCGTTCCCGCCGGTTCTCGTTCGAGCCCCACTATTTCTTCGGCTTCGACGGATCTTCCGCCAGCCAGCGTTTGAGGCGCGTCCAGCGTGAGGCTTTCGGTTGCGGCGGTTTTTCTTTCTCCGCGACTTTGTCCTCGTCGCGGCGCGGTTTGCGGGCGACGCGGGTGACTTCCGCGTCCGGCTTCTTCACGGCGTCGAGCAGTTTCTGGGCGGCGGCGCGTTCGTCGCGGGCGATGAGGCTCTGCGGATAACGCGCGAGATGAGTGTCGTACGCGCGAATCGCTTCTTCGTGTTTCCCCTGCGCGGTCAGCGTGCGTGCGGCGCCGAGCGAGCGTTGCTTCGCTTCGGTCTCCGCGGCCTGCTGCCGCGTCACGCCGGCCACCGGTTTCTGCGCTGCGATGCCGCGGCGCAGCGCGACGACCGACGTCGCGAGCGCGGCGACGAGGAGCAGCGTCACGATCCAGAACAGCAGCGGATGAATGCGGCGGCGCAGCAGCGGAATGGGGCGCGGCTCGATGACCGTCTGCAGCGGCGTCGTCGTGTCTGCCTGCGTGATGGCGAGGGTTTCGAGATGCACGGTGCGCGTGTCGCGCACGGTCTCGAGCTCCACCAGCGCGTCCTCGGCGCTGGCGTAGCGGTCCTCCGGCTTCTTCTCCAGCAGCTTCGCGATGATCCGCGAGATCGCGTCCGGCACTGAAGGGTTCGTGTCGCTCACGCGCGGCGGCACGAGATTCACGATGTTGTACAGCACGCCGCTCAGCTCCGGCGCGCCGAACGGCTTGAGGCCGGTCAGCATCTCGTACATCACCACGCCCGCGCTGAAGAGATCCGAGCGGGGAGAGACCGGCGTCGTCTTCACCTGCTCGGGCGACATGTAGTTCGGCGTGCCGACCAGCGACCGCGTTGCGGTGAGGCTCGAGTTCATCGGCCGGGCCACGCCAAAGTCCGCCACCTTCGCCTGACCTTCCGTGGTCAGCAGAATGTTCGCCGGCTTGATGTCGCGATGCACGATGCCTTTCGAGTGCGCGTACGCGAGCCCGCGCAGGAGATCGGCCGCAATGCTGAGTGCTTCTTCGAGCGGCAGAGGTCGAGTGCGGCGGAGACGCTGCAGCAGCGACTCGCCGTCGACGTATTCGGTGGCGAGATACGACACCACATCGCCGTCGTACCCGACGTCGTACAACGTGACGACATTCGGATGCTGCATCGAGCCGCAGAGCTCGGCCTCGCGCTGCAGCCGCTTGTAGAACTCGTCGCGATCCTGGTCGTCCTCGAACTTCTGCTCGAGGATGACGGTCTTGAGCGCCACCAGACGCCGGATGCGGCGATGCCGCGCCAGGAACACCTTCCCGATCGACCCCTTGCCGAGAAAGGATTCGACCTCGTAGTCGCCGTATTGCTCCGCCACGCCCTGTAAGAGTAGCCGAGGTGAGTGGCGGGGTGGCTGCGCGCTGGCAACGGGGAACCGGCAACCGTTATATAACCCCGCTGCCATGACAACCACAGAAGCGCCGAGCCGCGGGCTCGATTTCATTCGCGAGATCGTCGAAGACGACCTGCGCAGCGGGAAGCACGCCACCGTCGTCACCCGCTTTCCGCCGGAACCGAACGGCTACCTGCACATCGGTCACGCCAAGTCGATTGCGCTCAACTTCGGCATCGCCGGCGAGTACGGCGGGCGGTGCAATCTGCGCTTCGACGACACCAATCCCGAAAAAGAAGAAGCCGAATACGCACGTGCGATCGTCGAAGACGTCGAGTGGCTCGGCTACAAGTTCGACAAAGGGGAGCCGTACCACGCCTCCGACTACTTCGACCAGCTCTATGAGTGGGCCGAGTTCCTGATTCAGGAAGGGAAGGCATACGTCGAATCGCTTTCGGCCGAAGAGATGCGCGCGTATCGCGGCACGCTCACCGAGCCGGGCAAAGAATCGCCGTACCGGAATCGCAGCGTCGAAGAGAACCTCGACCTCTTCCGCCGTATGCGCGCCGGCGAGTTTCCCGATGGCGCGCACGTGCTGCGGGCGAAGATCGACATGGCATCGCCGAACATCAACATGCGCGATCCGGTGCTCTACCGCATTCGCCACGAAGATCATCACCGCACCGGCAACAAGTGGCCGATCTATCCGATGTACGACTACGCGCATCCGCCATCGGATGCAATCGAGCACGTCACGCACTCGCTCTGCACGCTCGAATTCGAAGCGCACCGTCCGCTGTACGACTGGCTCGTGGAGACGCTTCCCGTGCCGTCTCGTCCGCGGCAGATCGAGTTCGCGCGCCTCAACCTGAATTACACCGTCATGTCGAAGCGCAAGCTGCTGAAGCTCGTGCAGGACGGCGTCGTGAGCGGCTGGGACGATCCCCGCATGCCGACCATCGCCGCGCTGCGCCGGCGCGGCTACACGCCCGCGGCGATCGTCAATTTCGCCGAGCGCGTCGGGGTCGCGAAGCGCGAGAACGTCATCGACGTCGGTCTCCTCGAGTTCTGCGTTCGTGAAGATCTCAACAGGACCGCCGGCCGCGTGATGGGTGTGCTGCGTCCGCTGAAAGTGGTCATCGAGAACTATCCGGAAGGGGAGATCGAGGAGTTCGAGACCGCGAACCATCCGGAAGATCCGTCGATGGGAACGCGCAAAGTGCCGTTCTCGCGCGAGCTCTACATCGAGCGCGAAGACTTCATGGAAGAGCCGCCGAAGAAGTTCTTCCGCCTTGCGCCGGGCCGCGAAGTGCGGCTCCGCTCGGCGTACTTCATCACCTGCACGAACGTCATCAAAGACGAAGCCGGAAACATCGTCGAGTTGCGCGCCACCTACGACCCGGCTACGCGCGGCGGCGACTCGCCGGACGGACGCCGTCCGAAAGCGACGCTGCACTGGGTCTCGGCCGCGCGTGCGATCGATTGTGAAGTGCGTCTCTACGACCGGCTGTTCAGCGCCGAGAACCCCGAGGAAGGGGGCGATTTCATGGTCCACCTCAACCCGAATTCGCTCGAGGTCGTCTCCGACGCGAAGCTCGAGCCCTCGGTTGCCGGCGCTGCCGCGATGTCGCGCTATCAGTTCGAGCGCCTCGGATACTTTTGCGTCGATCGCGATTCCACCGGCGGCAAGCTCGTCTTCAACCGCACCGCGACGTTGAAGGACGCCTGGTCCAAGGTGGCCGGAGCGTAATCGCCGCGATGGGAATTCGATTGTGGGCCAGCCCGTCTTCTCCCGCGATGAAGAACGTCGCCCTCTTCGTATTACTCATGACTGCATCCACCACCTTCGCAGCAGACCGCACCGCCCCGCCCGTCGCGAAAAAAGTCCCGCAGACGATCATGCTGCACGGCGACCAGCGCGTCGACGAATACGGCTGGCTGCGCGACAAGAAGAATCCTGAAACGATCGCGTATCTCGAAGCCGAGAACGCGTATGCCGAGGCGGCGATGAAGCCGACCGAAGAGCTGCAGAAAAAGCTCTACGACGAAATGCTCGGCCGCATCAAACAGACCGACATTCAGGTGCCGTATCGCAAGAACGGCTTCCTCTATTACACGCGCACGGTGGAAGGGAAGCAGTACCCGATCTTCGCGCGGAAAAAGGGGACCGAGACCGCGGCCGAAGAAATCCTGCTCGACGTCAATCAACTGGCCGAGGGGAAAAAGTACATGGCTGTCGGCTCGTTCGAAATCTCCGACGACGCCAACCTTCTCGCCTACAGCACCGACGACAACGGCTATCGCCAGTACCGGCTCAACGTGAAAGACCTTCGCAGCGGGAAAACGACGGAAGGGATCGCGGAGCGCGTCGGCAGCGTCGAATGGGCGAAAGACAACAAGACGCTGATTTACGCGGTCGAGAACGACGCGAAGCGGCAGAACCGCATCTTCCGCCACGTCCTCGGCACCACCGAGCACGCCCTGCTGTTCGAAGAGAAAGACGAGATGTACGACGTCGCCGTCGATCGCTCTCTCGACGGCGAGTGGCTGTTTCTCGTCACCGACAGCAAGACCACGAACGAAGTGCGCCTGCTCGATGCGGCGAAACCGGCTGCCGAGCCGAAACTGATGCTCGCGCGCAAGACCGATCACAAGTACTACCCGGAACATCGCGGCAACCGCTTCTACATCATGACCAACGACGCGGGCATCAACTACCGCATCGTCACCGCGCCTGTGAATGATTACGCGCGGAACAACTGGGTCGAACTGGTGCCGCATCGCAAGGCGGTGCGCATCGAATCGATCGAAATGCGCCGCAATCACATGGTGCTGCAGGCGCGTGAAGGCGGCCTGTCGCAGCTCGAGATTTACGACCTCACCGGCAGCAAGCCGAAGTCGCACCGCGTCAGCTTCCCGGAAGTCGCGTACGCGGTTTATCCGAGCGTCAACGCCGACTTTGACGCGAAGACGTACCGCTTCACGTATCAGTCGTTCATCACGCCGTCGTCGACGTTCGAGTACGACCTCGATTCGCGCAAGCAGACGCTGCTCAAGAAGACCGAAGTTCTCGGCGGCTACGATCCGGCAAAGTACAAAGTCGAGCGCTTCTTCGTCACCGCGCGCGACGGCGCAAAAGTGCCGGTCGCGATGGTGTATCGCAAAGACCTCGACCCGAAGAAAAAGAACCCGCTGCTGCTCTACGCGTACGGCTCGTACGGCGCGTCGATGCAGGACGGCTTCGCCTCGAACCGCTTCTCGCTCATCGACCGCGGCATGATCTACGCGATCGCGCACATCCGCGGCGGCGGTGAGATGGGCAAAGAGTGGCACGAGCAGGGCCGCATGATGGTGAAGCAGAACACGTTCAACGATTTCGTCGACGTGGCCGAGCATCTCGTCAATGCGGGCTACACCTCGAAAGAAAAGCTCGCGATCTCTGGCGGCAGCGCCGGCGGTCTGCTGATGGGCACGGTCGTCAACATGCGTCCCGATCTCTTCAAGGCGGTGATGGCGTACGTGCCGTTCGTCGACGTGATCAACACGATGCTCGACGCCTCGATCCCGCTCACGACGCAGGAGTACATCGAGTGGGGCAATCCGAACGAGAAGGAGGCGTACTTTTACATGAAGAGCTACGACCCCTACTCGAACGTGGCGAAGAAGGCCTATCCGGCCATGCTCGTCCGGACGTCGCTCAATGACAGCCAGGTGGGTTACTGGGAAGCGGCGAAATGGGTCGCCCGCCTGCGCGCAAACAAGACGGATGAGAACCCGCTCCTCCTCCGCGTGAACATGGGCGCCGGCCACGGCGGCGCCTCGGGCCGCTACGACAAGCTGCGCGAAGACGCCCACGACTACGCCTGGCTGTTGACGACGCTCGGCGTCGTGCGCACAGCAAACGACGGGCGATAAACGTTTGCGTCTGAGTGGAGCGGCGGCCTTCAGGCCGCCGACGATCGCTCGGCGGGCTAAAGCCCGCCGCTCCACCAAACACGCGGCACTAGCGAAAACGCGAGTTCAGTCTGGAGTGCGGTGACGCCAGTCACCGCTTTCACTTGGCGGCAGCAAAGCTGCCGCAGCAAAGAGAAGCCCGGCGGGCTAAGAGCCCGCCGCTCCACTAAAACGCGCGCGGTCAGTCAAACACCTCGCCTGAAGCGCGTTCCACCCGCGTCTCGCCAGCCCTTCCTCCCTCCGGCTTCTCGCTTGCAACCTGCTCGGGCTGGTGGATGAGCCTCTTTCCATTCTGATGGCCGATGGGCGGCTGGCGATCGACGATGCGGTGCGCATCGTGCGTGAAGCGGCCACTTCGCTCACCGCTGTCCACGGCGAGCTCTGGCCGAGCGCGATTCTGGTCGACGGCGCGCGCGTGCGGGTCGAGCCGCCCGGCACCGCCGACCGCTCGCGTTACGGCCAGTACGCCGCGCCGGAACGGATTCTCGGCAAGGCAGCCACTCCCTCGTCGGACGTCTTTTCCCTCGGCGCGATTCTCTATCACGCGGTGGCCGGACGTCCGCCGTTCAAGGGCGACACCCCTACCGCCGTCATGCTCGCCGCATGTATGGACGCGCCGCTCGCCGTACCGCCGCACGTGCCGGGGCCTCTCGCGGCTGTGATCGAGCGCTGTCTCCTGCGCGATCCGGCGGCGCGATTCGC
>DASVUA010000073.1:0-3322 GCA_036387295.1 Thermoanaerobaculia bacterium
GGTCACGGTCGTGCGGCCGCTGCCCGGCATGCGGGTCGCCTCGATGAACATGATCTCGCCGCCGAATTGCGTCCAGGCCAGGCCGGTCGTCACGCCGATCTCCGGATGGCGCTCGGCGAATTCGTGTTCGTACTTTGGGAGGCCGAGGTACGACTCGACGTCGTCTTTGGTGACTCGGTAGAGCGCGGGCTCCGCGGCGGCCGCCTCGGCATCGGCGGTCATCGCGACCTTGCGGGCGATCTTGCGCAGCACGGTCGCGAGATTCCGCTCCAGATTGCGGACGCCCGCTTCAGCGGTGTAGTCACGTACGACGAGCAGAATCGCCTCGTCATCCAGCTGCACCTGATCGGAGCGCAATCCGTGATTCTCGAGCAGTTCGGGCACCAGATGCTCTTTGGAGATGGCGAGCTTCTCGTTCTCCGTGTAGCCGGAGAGGCGAATCACTTCCATGCGGTCGCGCAGCGGGCCCGGGATCATGTCGAGCACGTTGGCCGTGCAGACGAAGAGCGTGTGTGAAAGGTCGAACGGAGTTTCGAGGTAGCGGTCGACGAACGCGTTGTTCTGCTTCGGATCGAGCACTTCGAGCAGCGCCGATGCGGGATCGCCGCGGAAGTCTTTTCCGATCTTGTCGATCTCGTCGATCATGATCAGCGGGTTGTTGACGCCGACCTGGATGTAGCTCGAGATCAGTTTTCCCGGCATCGCGCCGATGTATGTTTTGCGGTGTCCGCGGATCTCGGATTCGTCGGTCACGCCGCCGACCGCCATGCGCACGAACTTGCGCCCGAGCGCGTCGGCGATCGCTGCGCCGAGCGAGGTCTTGCCGACGCCGGGAGGCCCGGTGAAGCAGAGAATCGGGCCTTTGAGATCGCCTTTCAGCTTGAGCACGGCGAGAAACTCGAGCACGCGCTCTTTGACTTTTTCGAGGCCGTGATGGCGCTGGTCGAGGATCGCTTCGGCTTTCGCCAGATCGAGCCGGTCCTCGGTCTGTTCGGTCCACGGCATCTGGAAAATCGTTTCGAGATGCCCTTTGATCACCGCGTAGTCGGATGAAGAGGGCGAGAGCTGCCCCAGGCGCGTCACTTCGCGGCGGAGCGCCTGCTTGTGCTCTTCGGCCAGCGGCAATGCTTCGACGCGCTCGCGATACGTATCGGCTTCACGCTCGGCGACGTTGCTTTCGCCGAGCTCTTCCTGGATCACGCGCATCTGCTCGCGGAGGTACGTCTCGCGCTCGCGCCGGTCGATCGAGCTCTGGATCTGGCGCTGCAGATCGCGATCGACGTTCGCGCGTCCGAGGTCGCGCGAGATCCAGTCGTTCAGCAGCTCGATGCGCTCGATCGGATTGACCGTCTCGAGCAGAAGCTGCTTTTCTTCGAGCGGGAAATTGACGAATCCCGAGAGCAGATCGGCGAAGGTATCGGGCCCCTCGGCGATGTTCATCTGGAGGATGTTGAGCAGCTCTTTCGAATACTTCGAGTCGCTTTCGACCAGTTTCTCGAACAGCGACATCGCGCGATGCATCAGCGCGTCGGTCTTGCCGGTTTTCTGGATCGTCTTCGGAACGACCTCGCGCAGCTTCGCTTCGAAATACGGCTCGTTCTGCAGCATCTGCACGAGCTCGACGCGCTGCCTTCCCTGTAGAAAGAGTTGATAGCGGTCGGCGGAAAGCGGCAATCGCTGGACGATGGCGGCCAGGACGCCGATCTGCGAGAGATCGTCGGGACGGGGATTTTCCTTGTCGCCGGTCTTCTGGCAGAAGGCGGCGATCATGTTCTGATCGTCGGGCAGGCTCTTGAGAAGACGTACGTTGCGGTCGATGCCGACCTGAAGGGAGAGCACGCCGCCGGGGAAAAGCACCGACGAGACGAGCGGGATGATCGGCAGCCGGCTTGGAACGTCGAGCTCCATCCAGTCCTGCGGAGTTGGGTTCTGTTGCGATTTACCTTTTGCCGATTGTGCCATTCGTCCTTTGTCGGTGAGCTACACTCTCACATCCGCTCAACCTCACGGGCACGCGAATTGTAGAAAATGCGTACCGGTTGAACAATCATCCTGATCGCGTGACAGAATCGATGATCGACGCCGTGACGTCGGAGAGTTTTTCTGACCCGACGATGAAACGTGCAGATCTGCACTGTCACAGCCGCTACTCGGTGTTCAAGTACTTTCGGCGTGCAAACACGCGCGATTGCTACAACGCACCCGAAGACGTCTACCGGATCGCGAAAGAGCGAGGGATGTCTTACGTCACCCTCACCGATCATGACTCCATCGATGGTGCGCTCTACCTGCTCAACAAGTATCCGGATCTGACCGATTTCTTCATCGGTGAAGAGGTGGAAACGTATTTTCCGGAAACCAGCCAGCGCATTCACATCGGCGTCTGGGGGTTGAACGAAGAACAGCACCGCGAGATCCAGCGTCTGCGGCCCGACATCCGCGAGCTCATCCCCTACATGAAGTCGCAGAACCTCATGTTCGGGATCAATCATCTCTTTCAGAACTATCGGATGAAAAACGTCGCCGGCCGCTACATCAGCGAGCTGATCGAGATGTTCTCCATCTTCGAAGTGATGAACGGCGCGATGGCGTCGTTTCACAACAAAATGGTGCAGCAGCTCTGCGAACACGTGAAGCACGAGCACGGAAAGTCGATCTCGATGGTCGGCGGCTCCGATGCGCACACGCTGAAGCACGTGGCGAAAGTGCATACGGTATCGAAAGGCGATACGGTGCAGGAGTTCCTCGACAACGTGCGTGCCGGCAACTGCTTCGCGTGGGGCAGCGAGATGCGCTTCCGCGAGCTGGTGGCCGACATCTACCTGCTGACGCTCGCCTATCAGAGCGACTTCGCGAACGATCTCCGGTCGACGAACTACTCGGCGATGGACAAAACGATCCAGCTCGCCGGCCGCCTCGCCTCGATTCCGACCGCGATCTCCGGCATCCCCGCCGCCATCACGTCGCTGAACTATCTCAAGCAGATCGTGATCACAAAAGGGCTCGCCTATCGCTTCTCGAAGCTCGTCGAAGAGATTCGGCGGCCCGGCGTCAGCTGAACGCCACCGCGCGCAGTTCCGCGAACAGCTCGACCAGCTCTGCCGGCCTGTAGTTCGCGTTGAGGCCGCTCGGATTCGGCAACACCCAGATCTTCGTCGCGCCGAGCAGTTCGTCCTGCAGGCCTATCCGCGCTTTGGGACGGCCGAACGCCGTTCGATACGCACCGATCCCGACGATCGCGAGAAAACGCGGTTGGTAGCGCTTCACTTTTCGCTCGAGGATCGCGCCCCCTTCGATCAGCTCCTCACGCGACAGCTCGTCC
>DASVUA010000074.1:0-7625 GCA_036387295.1 Thermoanaerobaculia bacterium
CGCAGGCGCAGTGGACGCTCGACCAGGCCCGCGCCGTCGATCCGTCGGCCGCGGTCGGCGGCACCGTCCGCCTCAGCTACATCAGCAAGGAAGTCGTCGACGTCGTCAAGGATCAGAACACCCAGATCCGCACCTACGAGGCGCAGAAGATCGATTCTGAAGTCGAGCAGGGCGATGAAGTGAAGATCCCGCTCACGAAGCCGCCCGACGAGCTGGGCCGCATCGCCGCTCAGTCGGCCAAGCAGGTCCTCTATCAGAAGGTCCGCGAAGCCGAGCGCGAGAAGGTCTTCAACGAATTCAGAGACAAGATGGGCGAGCTCGAAAACGGCTACGTGAAGCGTTTCGAGCGCGGCGACATGATCATCGATCTCAACGGCAAGACCGAAGGGATCATCCCGCGTCACCACCAGTCGCGCGCCGAGCGCTACTCGCAGGGCGACCGCATCAAGGCGGTGATCGTCGACGTGCACACGCAGCCGAAAGGGCCGCAGGTCGTGCTCTCCCGCACCGATCCGCGCCTGCTCATCAAGCTGTTCGAAATGGAAGTGCCGGAGATCTACGACGGAACGGTCGTGATCAAGGGCGCGGTGCGCGAGCCGGGTGAGCGGGCGAAGATCGCCGTCACCTCGCGCGAGCGCGACGTCGATCCGGTCGGCGCGTGCGTCGGCATGAAGGGCTCGCGCGTGCAGTCCATCATCCGCGAGCTGCGCGGCGAGAAGATCGACATCATTCCGTGGCACGACGACATCGTGAACTATGCGCAGAACGCGCTCGCTCCGGCGAAGATCACGCGCGTCTCGGTGACGAGCGACGAGCCGTCGCACCGTCCGCACCTCGACGTCATCGTCGACAACGACCAGCTCTCGCTCGCCATCGGCAAGCGCGGGCTGAACGTTCGTCTCGCGGCGGAGCTCATCAGCGCGAAGATCGACATCAAGTCCGAGGAAGAAGTGAAGGGCGAAGTGGCCGACGCGCTTTCCGCGATGCTGCAGGAAGCGATGGCCGAATCGCGCGCCCAGACCGCCGTTCGCGACATCGAGAACATGCCCGAAGAGTGGGCGCAGATGCTCGAAGACGCCGGCTACGACGATCTCGACTCGGTGATCAACGCCTCGGTCGAGGATCTCACCGCGATCGACGGCGTCGACGACGAGATGGCTGCCCAGATGATCGAGATCGCGCGCAAGCACGAGCAGGTCGACGAGCTGCCTGAAGTCAGCGACGAAGACGACGACGAAGATGACGAAGAAGACGCCGACGGCGAAGAAGACGTCAGCGACGAAGACGAAACAGAGGACGAAGCCTCCGACGAGCAGAAAGCGGAAGCTTCGGTAGAATAAATGTAAGTCCATACGTACGGCACCGGCAGGCAGGAAACGTCCCAAGGAGATTGAATGGCGGCAGCAAAAATCAAAGTGAGCGATATTGCGAAGAAGATGGGCATGTCCGACAAGGACATGATCTTTCGTCTGCAATCGCTCGGCGCAGAGGTCACCGATCCGACTCAGGTTCTCGAGCCGGAGGTGATCCAGGCGCTCATCACCGGCAAGAAACTCGTTACGCGCACACGCAGCGTGATCATGCGCGAAGACAAGCCGATGGTGGAGAAGAAGAAGGAGGCGGTGCGTCCGCCCCGTCCGATCGTGCAGCCGCCCGTGCGGAAGAAAGCAGAGGTTCCCTCGAAAGAGGAGCCGGCTGCTGCTGCTCCGCCTGCCGTGATCATTCCGGAGTTCGTGGAGGCCGTCGAAGCCGAAGAGCGCGCCGCCAAGGAAGCGCCGGTGCCGGTCGAGAAGCCGAAGCCGGTCGAAGCGCCCGCGCCCGTGGCCGAAGAGCCGGCCGCGCCTGCTCCTGCTGCGCCGAAGCCTCCTGCCGAAACGCCTGCTCCTGTGGCCGAACGGCCGCAGCCGGCCGCGCCGCCGATGGCCGCGCGTCCTGCCGCACCGCAGGCTCCCGGGATGGATCGCCGTCCGACCGGTCCGACCGGTCCTCGTGCCCGCGCGCCGCAAGGTCCGCGTCCGAACTACGCCGGCCAGCAGACCGTGCCGACCGGCCGTCCGACCGGCCCGAGCAACCCTCGCCCGAACAATCCCGGCGGCCCGATGGGCGGCCCTGGTGGTCCTCGTCCCGGCTCCGGTGCGCCGATGGGTGCACGTCCGGCAGGTCCGGGCGGTCCGCGTCCGGGTGGCCCGGGCGGTCCGATGGGCCAGCGTCCGATGGGCGGCCCCGGTGGCGCTCCGCGTCCCGGCGCGCCGATGGGTCAGCGTCCCGGCGGCCCGATGGGTGCGCGTCCCTCCGGTGGTCCCGGCATGCGTGGCCCAGGCTTCCGTCCCGGCCAGGGTCCTGGCCGTCCGCCGCTGCAGCAGCTCCCGCCGACCATGCCGGGAGCGAACATCATTCGCGGCAAGAAGGAAGACGATCGCCGCGAGGATCATGACAAGAAGAAAACGGCGAAACGTGGCGCAAAGACGGTTCGCGGCGGTGAGTTCGATCAGGAACTGCTGACGAAGGGACCGTTCTCCGGCACCCAGGTCATCAACGATGACATCGGTCCGGACATCGTTCTCCCGGACATCGACGAGGACGCGCCGAAGCGCGCGTCGGCGCGCCGCGATGCGCGCCGCCAGGCCAATCCGCACGCGAAGGTGCTCGATTTCAAGAAGCCGACCGGCAAGGTTGCGCTCACCGAAGGCGTCACGGTGAAAGAGCTCGCCGAGAAACTCGACGTCAAGGCCAGCGATCTCATGAAGCACCTCTTCATGAAGAAGGGCCTCATGGTCGCGATCAACCAGCCTCTCGGCGGTGATCTCGCCCTCGAGGTCGCACGCGAGCTGAAGATCGACGCCGAGATCGTTTCGTTCGAAGAGGCGGTCGAGCTCGACGCTCTCGAGCGCACCGAAGCCACCGGCACCATGCCACGCGGTCCGGTCATCACGGTCATGGGTCACGTCGACCATGGCAAGACCTCGCTCCTCGACGCCATCCGCGAGACCAACGTCGCGGGCGGCGAGGCCGGCGGCATCACGCAGCACATCGGCGCGTACCACGTCGAGAAGCGCGGTCGCAAGATCGTCTTCCTCGACACGCCGGGCCACGAGGCCTTCACGATGATGCGTGCACGCGGTGCGAAGGTGACGGACATCGTCATCCTCGTGGTCGCGGCCGACGACGGCGTCATGCCGCAGACGAAAGAAGCAATCGATCACGCGCGCGCCGCGAAGGTGCCGATGATCGTCGCGATCAACAAGATCGATAAGCCGAACGCCAACATCGAGCGCGTGCGCCGCGAGCTCTCCGAGGCCAACGTGCTCGTCGAGCAGTGGGGCGGCGACGTCGTCTCGGTCGAAGTCTCCGCCGTCAAAAAGCAGGGCATCGACGACCTGCTCGACATGATTCTGCTCACCGCGGACATGCTCGATCTCAAAGCGAATCCCGACATGCCCGCCAAGGGCGTCGTCCTCGAAGCGAAGAAGGAAGTCGGCCGCGGCATCGTCGGCACGGTCCTCATTCACGACGGCACGCTCAAGATCGGCGATCCGTTCTTCTCCGGCACGACGTGGGGCCGCGTTCGCGCGATGTCCGACGAGCGTGGCAAGCGGATCAAGGAAGCGGGTCCCGCGACTCCGGTGCAGCTCACCGGGTTCGAAGACGTCCCGGGCGCCGGCGATTCGCTCGCCGTCGTCGACGACGACACGCAGGCCCGCATGATCGGCCAGCTCCGTCAGGAGAAGGCGCGCGAAGCGGCGCATTCGAAGGGCGGGCGGATGTCGCTCGATCAGCTCTTCCAGCGCATGCAGTCGGGCAGCGTGAAGGAGCTGAACCTCATCGTCAAAGCCGACGTGCAGGGCTCGGTCGAAGTACTGCGCGATACGCTCGTGAAACTCTCCACCGCCGAGGTCAAGGTCAGCGTGATCCACACCTCGGTCGGCGCCGTTTCGACGAACGACGTCATGCTCGCCACCGCCTCCGACGCCATCGTCATCGGCTTCAACGTCCGTCCGGAGCGCAACGCGCAGGACCTCGCCGAGAAAGAAGGCGTCGACATCCGGATGTACACCGTCATCTACACCCTGGTCGATGAGATCAAGGCTGCAATGACCGGTCTGCTCGATCCGAAGTTCCACGAAGTGCATCAGGGACGCGCCGAGATCCGCGACACGTTCAAGGTGCCGAAGATCGGCGTCATCGCCGGCTGCATGGTGCTCGACGGCGTCATTCCTCGCGGCGCGAGCGTCCGCCTGCTCCGCGACAACCGCGTCATCTACGAAGGGAAGATCGGCTCGCTCCGCCACTTCAAGAACGACGTCGCCGAAGTCCGTCAGGGTTTCGAGTGCGGCATCGGCATCGAGAAGTTCCAGGACATGAAGACCGGCGACATCATCGAGGCGTACAAAATCGAGAAGCTCGAAGCCTCGCTCTGATCCCGCACAAAAACTGAATTGAGAATCACGAACGGTGAGCCTGCCTCGGCAGCTCACCGTTCGTCGTTCATCCTCACCACATGATCGTTGCCGTCGCGCTGTTCGAGCTGCACATCGAGTACGCCGAAAGTCTCAAAGACAAGCGCATGGTCGTGAAGTCGCTGCGCGATCGTCTGCGCAACCACTTTCACATCTCCGCCAACGAAGTCGCGCTGCACGACGTGCATCAGCGCGCGCGGCTCGCCATCTCCTTCGTCGCCGACCGCAACGACTCGGCAGACTCATTGCTGGACAAGATCCAGAACTACGTCGAGGCGAACAGCAACGCGGTGCTCGCCGGCTGGACGCAGGAGAAGCTCGACTTCGACGAAGACGCGTCGCTGACGTAAAAAGAGAGAACGCCATGAAGAAAACGAGAAGGACGTCGCGAGTCGGCGAGAACGTGCGCGATGCGCTCGTGCAGGTTCTGCGCACCGACGTGCGCGATTTCGATCTGGGCTGGTCGTCGATCAGCGAAGTGGAAGTGAGTCCCGACCTCCACTACGCCCGCGTCTACATCACCGGTCTCAAAGAAGAAGAGACGAAGGAAACGGTCGAGGAGCTGCGCCGGGTCGCCGGCCAGGTCCGCCACGCCCTCGGCAAGCGCATTCATCTGCGCTACACACCGGAGCTCGATTTCCGTTACGACGAGACGGCGATGCGCGCCCTCCGCGTCGAAACGCTGCTGCGCGATGTCATCCCGCCGAACCCCGAAAACGAAGAGCTCCCGGGAGAAGAAGAGGAGTAACGCGCGATGCGCGCCGCGCAGTGCTGAACCCACCGGACCGCCCTGGCGGAGCGGCGGGCTCTTAGCCCGCGGGCTGTTGATGACCGTCGACGGGCTAAGAGCCCGCCGCTCCACCCCTCATCGCGCCCGGTCAGCTCTTCACGAACACGTTCTTCCGGTAGTAATCGAGCTCCGCGATCGACTCCTCGATGTCATCGAGCGCGCGGTGCAGCTCCTTCTTTTTCGGCGAGGTGTACTTGCCGCCGTACCACTCGCTCACCAGGACCTTGATCGAGCTGACGTCCACCACTTTGTAGTGCAGGAACTCGTGGAACGTCGGCATGTACTTCGCGAGGAAGCGCTTGTCCTGCCCGATCGAATTGCCGCAGAGGGGAGCCATCTGCGCGTAGCAGTAGCGCTTCACGAACTTCAGCGTCTCCTCCTCCGCTTCCTCCACGCTCACGCCTTCGCTGCGGACGCGGTCGAGGAGGCCGCTTTTCTTGTGCGTCCGCTTGTTCCACGCATCCATCCCCGCCAGCGTCGCCTCCGATTGCCTGATGGCCAGCACCGGACCGCGGGCCACGATGTTGAGGTCGTAGTCGGTGATGATCGTCGCGATCTCGAGCAAGCAGTCGGTCGCGGGATCGAGTCCGGTCATCTCGCAGTCGATCCAGACCAGATGTTTTTTGCTTTTCTTCGTCGGCATGGCGAGGCGCATCTTATCCTGAACTGAACGTGTTCAAAAAAGTCCTTGACCGGAGCCGCGCGCGAACCTATCTTTGAATTGAACGTGTTCAAATCGAAGGAGGACGCAATGAAGATCATCATTCCCGGCGGCACCGGACACCTCGGCTCCATCCTCACCAGGCACTTCCGCGCAGCAGGACACCAAGTCGTCGTCCTGAGCCGCAACGTCGAAGCACATGCGCTGGTCTGGGACGGCCGCACGCTCGGCCCCTGGGCCGAAGCGGTCGACGGCGCCGACGTCGTGATCAACCTCGCCGGCCGCAGCGTCGACACGCGCTACAGCCCGGCGAAACGAGCGGAGATCCTGCAGTCGCGCGTCGATTCGACGCGGATCATCGGCGAAGCGATCGCCCGCGCGAAACAGCCGCCGCGCGTCTGGCTGCAGGCGAGCACCGCTACGATCTACGCGCACACGTTCGCCGAGCCGCACGACGAATACACCGGCGTCATCGGGGGCAATGAGCCGGACGTGCCGCCATCGTGGCGCTTCAGCACCGACGTGGCGAAGGCGTGGGAGCGCGCCGTCGACACCGCGAGTACGCCGCACACACGCCGGGTGAAGATGCGCACGTCGATCGTCATGAGCGCCGATCGCGGCGGTCCCTTTCACGCCATTCTTCGCCATCTGCGTCTCGGCTTCGGACGTTTCGGCGATGGACGGCAATTCATGTCGTGGATTCACGAGCGCGACTTCATCCGTGCAGTCGAGTGGCTCATCGAGCACGAGCTCGAAGGGGCGGTGAATCTCGCCTCCCCGAATCCGCTGCCGAACCGGGAGTTCATGGAGGAGTTGCAGGAAGCGTGGGGCACGCCGGTGTCCGTGCCGACGATCCGGCCGGTGCTCGAAGTCGGCGCGTTCCTCATGCGCACCGAGCCCGAGCTCGTCCTCAAGAGCCGCCGCGTCGTCCCCGCGCGTCTGCTGCAGAGCGGATTCACCTTCGACTTTCCAACGTGGCGCGAAGCCGCGCGAGACCTGTGTGCGCAGAAAAGGGGAGGAATCCTGCAATTCGAAGCCGCAAGCGCGTCCCGCTGGTAAACGTCACTTGGTGGAGCGGCGGGCTCTTACCGCCGGTTGAATGCTCGGCGGGCTAAGCGCCCGCCGCTCCACTTGGGTTCTTGCGTTCCCCGCTCGTGAGCGCATCGGCGGCAACGTTGGTTTGGTGGAGCGGCGGGCTTCAGCCCGCCGATTGATGCTCGGCGGGCTTAAGCCCGCCGCTCCACCTCACAAACGCCCCCTGTATCCTTCTGGCGGGCGGAGGAAACGCAACTTGACCGAGCGGCGGCAGACGGCGAAAGCGGAAGAGACGCGCGAACGGATTCTCGATGCGGCGTTGCGTCTGTTCCGCGAGCGCGGGTTCGAACAGACGACCATGCGCGACGTCGCCACCGAAGCGGGCGTGGCGACCGGCGCCGCGTATTACTACTACCGTTCGAAGCAGGACCTCGTCATGGCGTTCTACCTGCGCACCGACGAGGAGTCGCGCGACGCCTTCACCGCCGCGATTGCGGTATCGAAGAGTCTGCAGAAGCGCTTGCGCGGCATCATCGACGCAAAGTTCGAGCAGTTCGCCGAACATCGCAGCCTCTTGAAGGCGCTCCTGAAAACAGGCGTCGATCCGCGCGATCCGCTGTCGCCGTTCAGCGACGAAACCAAACAGGTGCGCGATGACAGCATCGCCTGGTACGCGCGCGCG
>DASVUA010000075.1:0-1916 GCA_036387295.1 Thermoanaerobaculia bacterium
GAAGGTTACGAGAGACTCGAGGGTCGCGTGCTGCGTTTGCACTCCGCTTTGTGCAACTTCCCTGTGCTAAACTGCCCGACCCGCGCGCTGTCCAGCGCGGTTCGTTGAGCGCATGATCGAAATCCAGGTTCATCCGAGCGATATTCGCCGGCGCGTGCGGTACTTTTTCTTTGATCGCCGCAGGGTGGTCATCGGGATCGTATTGCTGTCGGTCATCCTGGCCGGTCTCATCGGATCGATGGCGGCGGCGCCCACGGTCATCCGGCGCGTCTACAAGACGAACTTCCTCTTCGAACAGCGTGAAGAGCGGGAGATCCAGCACGAGCGGTTGCGCGAGAACGTCGTGCAGATGAGCTCCATCGAGCGTAGTCTCGAAGAACAGCGGATCCGCGTCGAGAAGCTGATTACCGTTTACGGGCTGGACCGGACGCTGGGGCAGGGCGGCTTCTCGATGCCGAAACCGGGCAAGCGCGCCGACGAACCGCTCGACGACGCGCGCCGCCGGGAAGCGTCGCTCGTTTTTGCGATGGAGCGCCTGCAGCAGCAGATCGATCTCCTCACGCGCTACGAACAGGCGAACGCCGACATCGTGCGCCACACACCGTCCATCCTCCCGGTTCCGAACGACCAGTTCGTGCTCACTTCGCCGTTCGGCAATCGCGTTTCGCCGTTCACGCGCGCGGCCGACTTTCACAAAGGCCTCGACCTTTCCGCGCCGCGCGGCACTCCGATTTACGCCGCGGCCGATGGCGTGGTCACGTTCGCGGGGCGCTATCCGATCTCGCAGAGCGTGGCCTGGTGGCGCTTCGGCAATGTCGTCACGATCAAGCACGCGGAGCGCTTCATCACCATCTACGCGCACTGCGACGGCGTGAACGTGAGCACCGGGCAGACGGTGAAGCAGGGGCAGGTCATCGCGACGGTCGGCTCGACCGGATGGAGCACCAACTCGCACCTGCATTACGAGGTCCGCAGCGATCTCGAGCAGCCGGGGACGTACGCGCCGGTCGATCCGCGCATCTACATCCTCAACCATCAATGGAGCAACGAAGCGGTCGTGCTGATGCGCGCCCGCACGACCAAGGATTACAAGAACTTCGATCCGTTGCCCTCGGCGTTCGTCGGCTATGCCACTGGTGGTGGGAAGAGGAGGATGTGATGAGTGCAGCGGCCGATCAGGCGAATTTTCCAACGATGATCATCCCGCGCGGGACCGAGATCCGGGTCAACGCGCATGGGCAGCTCTCGATCAAAACCCCAGGTAATCTCGTCATCCAGAACTCCGGCGTTTACTCCGAGATCGAGTCGACCAACGGCTCGATCCGCATCGAAGAAAACGTCAACGTCGAAGCGGTGAGCATTCGCGCCGGCCAAGCGTGCTTCATCCAGGGCACGCTCACCGCGTGGAAAGTGCACGCGAAGCGGATCTCGCTCGAAGACCGTGCCCGCGCGTTCATCATGCTGCAGGAATCCGAACATCTCGAGCTCGCCAAGACCGCGCGTCTGGTCGGCAACTTCCAGAACGAGAAAGAGCTGTTCTTCATGATGGGCAAGTTCAGCCCGCAGTTGAAAGAGCTTCCCGGCGCCGTCGACATGACGGGCGGCGAGCGGCCGGCGCCGATGAAGATGACGGCGCTCGCGCAGCACGGCGGCGAGGACGATCTGCGCGCCGCGCAGTCGCTGCTCGAGCGCGAGATCGCTCGCCCGGAATTGCAACCGGCCGAAACCGAGGCGCTGCGCGAAGTGCTGTTCAGCCTCCGCGAGCGTAACGTGCAGCGCGCGTCATCGGTGTGGCGTGACGCGTTCGCCGAAGTGCGGTCGCCGAGTGAAGGGCTGCGCGCGGCGCAGTCTCATCTCGAGAGCTATTTCGGCAGATAAAGGCCGCAATTTGCGCGCGTCCCATCGTGGAGCGGCGG
>DASVUA010000076.1:0-3801 GCA_036387295.1 Thermoanaerobaculia bacterium
CGAAGGCCGCCGGGACCGCCACGTCTCCTTCCAAGGCACCGCACCCCGGGCGTAACGTGTAAAGGTCATAAAGGTGGCTCGGCACGCCTCTCACTTTGCCCTGGCGCTTACATACTCTTTCAGTTCGATTTCGTAAAGCACTTCTGAATATGGTGTGCCGCACCTGAAGTACAGCGTCGACGAGGCGATCATCGAGTCGTGTACGCGAATCGTGAAATCCAGCCCCGGCTTCCTGAGATACGGACGTCGCGGCTGTAATGGGACATCCAGCAGCATCTCCTTGAGCTCTAGCCCGTTCCCCTTACCGAGCCGCAGGCCCGCGGCGAAGAGTGATTTGAATGGTCCGTCATCGCGGGCGGTCACAGTGATGATCGGCGCGTCGGGATACCACTGATCGCGCGTTACGGTGACGGTGAGCCCGAGCTCCTTGGCCTCTCGGCTCGCCCGCTTCACGTAGACGCGGCGCAGACTTCCGGACAATGTGCCGCCGTCTACGATCGCCATCAGGAAACAGATCAGGACGAGGATGAACCGTTGTCGCATACTGAAACCACGTTCTCCTGCATAGAAGCGCCGGTCGGCGCGACACACAATCCGGCCTGCCACTTTGTTGCCGAACGTCAGTGTAGCAGCCGGCGGCGTGGGACGACGCCGGTGTGCAATTCGTCCGCGGCGCAATGTACGTTGGTCAGCGACGCGCGATCGCTTGATGTCTCGCGGAACTTCCGCTAGATTGCAGCTCCAATTTGCTGGCGAGAGGCACCTTGCCACTAGCGCCGTCCGCCCCCGACACCAAGTGCCACGGTGAAGCTTCGGGAGCGGCTACGGATCTGGAGGTGCGCCGCTTGCGACTCAGCAGACTGTCCATTCGTTTCGTTGTCACCCCGTTCATCCTCACCGCGCTGATCTATGGCCGTTGCGCACCGACGCTTCGACCGGAGTTGCTCGCCAATCTCAGGCAAGGTACCGCGCACGCGAACATCACCACGCCGGTTTCAAATACCGCTGATCGGTGACCGAGCGATCCCGATTGTGAATGTCTTCGTCAACGGACGAGGACCATACCGATTTCTGATCGATGCCGGGGGCAACGTTGTATCGCTCAGGCAATCTGTCGCCGCTGAAGCAGGAGCGACGATCAAACAGCGGCTTTCGCAGAGAAGTGTCTTGTTCATTGATTCGCTCGCCGTCGGCGGCCATACCTTCCGCGATGTTTACGCCGTTGGCGAGCCAGTGCTCGACGTCGATGGAGTCATCGGCTTCAACGTGTTCAGCGATGGATTGCTGACGCTCGACTATGCGAACCGGCAACTCACGTGGATGCTAGGAGAGCTGCCGCCACCAAACGGACGCGAGATCCTCGACTACAAGCTCCGTGAGCGGATGCCGTATATCGAAGTGAATGTCGGCGGGACGGTGGTGTGGATGAACCTCGACACAGGCGCGGAAGCTCCACTGATCTTCCCGCTCGACGCGATGCAGTCCATGCGTCTGGCATCTCCCGTCGTTGCGGGCCGCGATCTCTGGAACCAGGCCGTCGGCCGAGAAGAGACAAAAGAGGCTCTTCTCGATGCCACGCTGACGTTCGGAGGACAACTGGTGGACAAGCCGCCCCTCGTGTTCAAACGGTCTCTCGATGAATACCTGATCGGAAGCGGCCTGCTGCGCGTGTTGACCGTGACATTCGATCCAAAAAACCGCCGCGTCAGGATCGTTCGGGCCTCGCAAGACTAACGTCTTCAATGCGCGTGACGTTGTCGCGATGCTCGCGACGCGCGAAAGTTGAACCTCGCCGCTCTTCGACTCTCATTGTGTTCGGCACCGGCCCGAATCGCGCCTGAACCTCCCCATCTCCAGCGTGCCTCGGCTACGCAACGCTTGCGCACTGGTTCATGTCTGTGCTAAAACTGAACCTGATGGTTCAGTATCAGCACGCCGAGCTCGATGCTTCGTTCGCCGCGCTCTCGGATCGCACCCGGCGCGGCGTTCTCGAGCAGCTCGGCCGTTGCGACGCATCGATCACGACGCTAGCCGAGAAGTTCCACATGACGTTGACGGGCATGAAGAAGCACGTCGGCGTCCTGGAGCAGGCCGGGCTCGTGACGACGGAGAAGGTCGGGCGCGTCCGCACCTGCAGGCTCGGCCCGCGCCGTCTGCAGCAAGAGACGGCCTGGCTCGAGCGGTACCGCGAGCTTTGGGACGCACGATTCGACGAGCTGGACAACATCGTCGAGGAATTGGAACGCAAGGAGAAGATCGATGGACGCAAGAAAAGTGAGTGAGCCCGCCCGATGAAAAACACCACGACAATGGAACGGACGTCCGAGCGAGAGCTCGTCATCACCCGAACCGTCAACGGCCCGCCGCGCATCGTGTTCGAGGCGTGGACGAATCCCGAGCTATTCAGGCAGTGGTGGATCCCAAAGTCGTTTGGGCTGACCCTGCTTTCCTTCGAGGCCGATATTCGCACCGGCGGCCAATACCGTTTGGTGTTCGCGCACGGCGACTCGGGGTCGATGGCGTTCTTCGGCAGGTATGTCGAAGTGACACCGCACTCGCGACTCGTCTGGACCAATGAGGAAAACGAAGACGGCGGGCCGCTCACCACCGTCACCTTCGAGGAATCCGGCGACAAGACGCTGTTGGTCCTGCACGAGCTCTATCCGTCGAAGCAAGCTCTGGACGATGCCATCGCGTCCGGTGAAAAGTGTGGGATGGACGAGACGTTCGACCAGCTCGACGAGCTTCTCCCTGGCCTTGCCGCGACTGCGGAACAACGCCGCTGAAGTCCTACCCGCCGCGCCGTTTGCCTCGGCCTGCATGACAGCCCATGCAGGCCGAGGCGATGGCCGGCGCCGTTGAGCTTTGGGCGCAGACCACAAGAGCGCCACTGTGGCCCGGGGACGTTACCGCACGAATTCGGCCAATTTGCGCAAGCGAAAGCGTGGATTATTCGCGAACGCGAACTGGAGCCAGCCGAGATGCCCCGCGCCATAAATCACGAGAATCCGCTCGCTCCGCGACTCGGAGAGTTGCGCGACGTTCGTGTAAATACGCAGGTTGCGGCGAAACCAATCGGAAACAAGGTCGGCTCCAGCCCAATCATAGTGTTCGCCGAACTCCGCTTGACGCAAATAGAATCCGACGTCCTCCGCCGCTTTCGCATCAGCATTCATATAGAGCAGCGTCTCGAGGATCGTGTGCGAAGCGAGGTACGCATTCTCCGCTTTCACCATGGCGCCAATCTCGTCGACGAGTGCTTCGAACTCTTTCGATCGATCAGTCGCCTTCACGTATTTCTGAAGCCGAGGATACGGAAACTCGCCACCCGCATCTACCGGATAGATCTGCTGATGCCCGAGCTCCTTCGCGAGGCGGAAGCCAAGTTGTTCGATCTCATTGCGCGTGAGCTCGTGATTGCCGGCGACATATTCGGCATACGCCTTGGTAATGCGGCGGTCGCCCGTGTCACCCTCGACAGCGATCTTGGTTGGCTTGAATGATTTCAGCACCTCGATCACGCGAGCCATTTCTGCCTGGCGCTTCGGAGCGAGGACATCGTCCACCTGGAGGTTGAAGACGTCGCGGCCGGGGTTATTCATGTGGTAGACGCCGAGCACCAGCACCTCACCCCGCGACGCAACGGTCCCACCTTCCGTTGGAGATGATTGGGCGAATACCGTCGAGACAAGCAGCACCTGAACGAGCACCAGGATGGTCCTTACGAATCGCATGACGCGTCCTCCGAAACACACTTATAGCACCCGAGACGCCGCCGGAAGAGAGTGACGATGGGAGGCA
>DASVUA010000077.1:0-3594 GCA_036387295.1 Thermoanaerobaculia bacterium
AGAGATCGAGACGGTCGAACGATTCCGGATCGTCACCGATCCCCGATCGCGACATGTTGAAGCGGCAGACGGCCAGCCGGTGCTGCAGAAAGCGCTGTCCCAACCAGGGGAAAAAGCCCCAGTCCTTGAACCCTTTGAAGCCGTGGACAACCACGACCAGCGCGCGGGCGCGCTCCGGAACATCGAGATCGCCGCGGATGGGCAGCCCTTCTTCTGAGGTGACGGTGAATTCCATCGCGTCAGTGGAGAGGGGCCGACGCGGCAATGAGAACGCGCTGCAGCGCATGCCCGGCCGCGGACCGGAGCGGACGCTCCGGCTCAGACGTTGAAGCGGAACAGAATGACGTCGCCGTCCTGTACTTCGTACTCTTTTCCTTCACTGCGCATCTTCCCTGCGGCTTTCGCGCCCTGTTCGCCGTTGTAGGCGAGATAGTCGGCATACCCGATCGTCTCCGCGCGAATGAAGCCGCGCTCGAAATCGGAGTGGATCTCTCCTGCCGCCTGTGGCGCTTTGGAGCCGCGATGAATCGTCCAGGCGCGTGCTTCTTTCGGACCGGCCGTGAAGAACGTCTCGAGCCCGAGCAGCTTGTACGCCGCACGGATCAGCACGTTCAGCCCCGGCTCGTCGAGCCCCATGTCCTTCAGAAACTCGCCGCGCTCGTCCTGCGGCAGTTGCGAAATCTGCGCCTCGATCTCGCCGGAGATGACGACCACTTCTCCCCGCTTCTCGGCGGCCACCTGCCGCACTTTCTGCAGCATCGGCGTCTCGCTGCCGAGGTCGGACTCGCCGACGTTCGCGACATAGAGAACCGGTTTGAGCGTGATGAGACTCAGTTCGGCGAGCGCCTCTTTTTCCGCGGCCGTGAAGTCGACCGCGCGCAGCGGCGTCCCTTTTTCGACCGCCGCGATCGCCTTCGCGAGCGCTTCGGCCTGCACGACGTACTCTTTCTGTCCGACGCGCGCGAGCCGCGCGACGCGGTCGTTGCGCTTGGTGAGCGCATCGAGATCGGCGAGCAGCAGTTCGGTCTCGATGACTTCGATGTCGCGCTCCGGATCGACGCTCCCCTCGACGTGCACGACGTTCGGATCGACGAAGCAGCGGACCACGTGCAGGATGGCGTCGGTCTCGCGGATGTTGGCGAGGAACTGGTTGCCGAGTCCTTCCCCTTTGCTCGCGCCGCGCACCAGGCCGGCGATGTCGACGACTTTGAGGTCGGTGAAGATGACCTGCTTGCTGCCGGCGAGCTCGGCGAGTTTCACCAGGCGCGGATCGACGACGGGTACGATGCCGATGTTCGGCTCGATCGTGCAGAACGGATAGTTCGCGCTCTGCGCGCCCGCCGCGGTGAGCGCGTTGAAGATGGTGGATTTGCCGACGTTAGGAAGACCGACGATGCCTACAGAAAGTCCCATGCGACGCGGCTAACCGGCAGGGCGGAGCGGCGATTCCAGAGCCCGCCGCGCCCCTTCCGCGGCGCCGATGAGGCCGACCTCTTCGTTGAGGATCAGATCGACCGGAATCGTGGCCACGAGCTCGCGGAATCGCCCTTTGCGCAGATACGCCTCGACGAAACGTCCATCGGTGAAGCGCGCCACGTTCTTCGCCGCGATGCCTCCCGCGAGATAAACGCCGCCGCGCGCGAGAAGGCGCAGGGCCATGTTCCCCGCTTCCGCGCCGTACGCGTCGACGAAAATCTCGAACGCATGCGCCGCGCGCGCGTCGCCGGCGTCCGCGCGCTCCGCGATCTCCGCGGGCGCAATCTCGCCGCCACCGAGAAACGCGTAGATGCTGGTGAGCCCCATGCCGGAGACGACCCGTTCCCAGCTCACGTGTCCGAACTGCCGGTGGAGCTCGAGAAAGAGGCGCGCCTGCTCTTCGTTCTGCGGCGCAAAGTCGCCATGCCCGCCCTCGGACGGCACGACGTGATACATGCCGTGCACCCGCACCACGAACGCTTCGCCGAGGCCTGTGCCGGCGCCGAGAATCCCGATCGGAGCGGCCATGTCGCGCTGCCCGCGATGCAACGACAGCAGATCGGGCTCGCGCAGCAGCGGCACGCCCAGCGCGACGGCGAAGAAATCGTTGATCAGCGCTACCCGCCCGATCGGAAACGCCGCCATCAGCGTCTGCTCGTCGATGAGCCACCCGACGTTCGTGATCTCCGCGCGCGCGCCGTAGACGGGCCCCGCCACGGCGAAGCAGGCCGCATCGACCGCGACCGGAACGGGCCCGAGAAATTCGCGCAGCAGGTCTTCGAACGTCGCATAGGCAGCGCTGTCGTAGCGCCCGTCGACCACGATCGAGCCGTCGTTGCCGACGAGGCGCAGCAGCGTCTTGGTTCCGCCGACATCACCGGCGAGCAGTGTCATACGCGGAGTCTACTTCGCACGCGGAACGAAGCAGAACATCCGCGTATGCACCCGCCCTAGCGCGGCTCGTCCGCGCTCGAGCCGTACATCGCCGGCACCGGAACGTCGAGCAGCCGGAGATAAACCGAAAGCTGCCCGCGGTGGTGGTAGGAGTGATTCATGAGGATGTTCCGCATCACCCCGACCTTCGGCAACTCGACCAGGATCTGTTCGCCGCGCTTCATCGTGAAGATCGCGCGCAACGCTTCGTCGCTCATCGACGAGATGACTTCGCGCACGCTCGCGACATTCGTCTGATACGTCTCTACGAGCGAGCCGGTGGGCGGCGCGGGCGGACCCGCCGCGGCGACGTCGAAGGTGTCGACGCGCAGCATGTGCTCGACGCGTTTCGGGATTCCGGCCAGGTGCCACGCGAGCGCACCGAGCGTCATCGACTTGGTGTGCGGCGCCCAATCGAGGCGATCGAGCGGCACGCGCTCGAGCATCCGCGCCGTGCTGCGCGCCTCGTGATCGAGCTCTGCGAGGAAGGGGGTAATGATGGACATCGAGTTCTCCTATGCGCCGAATATACTGCGCCTCATGGGTTCGCATGGTGACGACGACTCGCCGGCCTCACAGCCGACGGCACGAAGTGTCGCCGTGGAAGACGCGTATAGGCAACACGCCGCGCTGCTGCGCGACGTCGCGGAGAAGAAATTCAACATCCCGGCAGCCGATGCCGCCGCGCTCGTGCACGACGTTTTCTCCTCGTTCATGGTGCACCGCGAGAACATCCGCAATGCGCGGCAATGGCTCGTCGGCGCCGTCTGTCATGCGAGCCGCGGGTACTGGCGGATTGCGGCGCGGACGAGCCAGTTCCCCGAGAACGTCGGCGAGTATGTCGATCCCGCTTCGCCCGGCCTCGAAGGGCGCATCGTCGATCGCGTTACGATGGCGCGTGCATTGAGGGAGGTCGATCCGAAGTGCCGCGAGACACTGCGGCTGTATTACGCCGAGGGCTACTCGGCCGCCGAGATCGCCGCGCGGCTCGGGACGTCCAGCGGGTATGTCATGCAACTGCTTCACACCGGCCGCAAGCGCGTGAAGAAGGCGTATGAAGATCTGCTGAAGGACGGGAAACGGTGAGCGGGCATTACGACGAGCTGGCGCTGCAGGACTATCTCGACGATCCCGAATCGTTCGAGGCGGCCGCGGAGCTGGAGATGCATCTCGCGCTCTGCCGTT
>DASVUA010000078.1:0-4162 GCA_036387295.1 Thermoanaerobaculia bacterium
TGACTGGCGTCACCGAACTCCAACTGAGCGCGCCAGTGCGATCGCGTGTCTGGTGGAGCGGCGGGCTTTAGCCCGCCGAGCTTTTCTTTGCTGCGGCAGCGTTGCTGCCGCGAGTGAGAGCGGTGACTGGCGTCACCGCACTCCAAACTGAAGGTGCGGTTCGCGAGAGCGCGTGTTGGGTGGAGCGGCGGGCTCTTAGCCCGCCGAGCTGTTTGTTTGCTGCGGCAGCGTTGCTGCCGCGAGTGAAAGCGGTGACTGGCGTCACCGAACTCCAACTGAGCGCGCCAGTGCGATCGCGTGTCTGGTGGAGCGGCGGGCTCTTAGCCCGCCGGGCTGTTTCTTAGCTGCGGCAGCTTACGCTGCCGCGAGTGAAAGCGGTGACTGGCGTCACCGCACTCTAAACTGAACGTGCGTTTCGCGAGATCGGGTCTTTGGTGGAGCGGCGGGCTTTAGCCCGCCGAGGAATCGTCGGCGGCCTGAAGGCCGCCGCTCCACCAGAACGCGCGCCCGAACGGCAAAAGATTTTGACGCGCGTTCACGCGTTTCCTCTCTGTGCGGGCACGGAATGCCGCCTGAATGGACGGTGTCCAGGAGGAAGCAGGTGATGGACACGTTGCCCGAGTTTGTTCAGGTGGGGGAGGAGGAGCGGCGCGCGAAGGCGCCGCTCCGGGAGCGGAATCTCACCGGGTGGGAGACCGTCCGGTTTCAGCTCGAGGATGAGCCGGAGTCGTTGCTTTCGACGGCGGCGTTCGCGCCCTGGAAGCCGATCTTGGAGTGAGTGCCGTCGCAGAACGGCTTCATGGTGGAGCCGCCGCAGCGGCACAAGGCCTTCTTCACGATCGGCACTTCGTTGCCCTGCGCATCGACCAGGGTGAAGTCGCCTTCGACGATGAGGGGACCGTTATCGCGAATCTTGATGTTTACGCTCATTTGCCGTCCTTAGAAAATCGGGTTCTCGGTGTGGTGATGGAACTTCCATTTGTACGTATACCCCGGGAAGTCGACCGGGACGGTGTATTTGACGTCGATCCGGATTTCGTTCGCCCGTTTTTCGATGTCGATGTTCTTTTTGGTGACCGGGAGTCCGAGGCGCTCGGCTTTATCGACGATCGACGCTTCGATCTGGTCTTTGCCGTGCTGGCCGGCCGACTTCGACTCATCGACGATCGTGTCGCGCAGCTCCGCGGCTTTCACTTTGATCGGGATCATCCGGTAGGCGATCAGGCCGGCGAGCAGCAGGAATACGAGCCCCAGCAGACACCCGAACTGACCCTCACCGCGCTCACTACGATTTCGCATCATTGGACGACCTCCGATGCGCGTGAGATTAGCAGTTCACTCGATCCATTTGAAGAGACGGCTTCCGCGGTGCGCGGTGCGCGTGCGGGCCTGCTCGTGCGTGCCGGATGCGCTCACGAGCTCACCGAGCGGAGCCGAGGACCAGAGCACGAGATGTGCGCGTCCGATCACGTGGTCGCGCGGCACGACGCCCCAGCTGCGGCTGTCGAGCGAATCGTCGCGATTGTCGCCGAGAACAAAGTATGAGCGCGCGGGAACGAGCTGCGCCGGGATCGCGCCGGTGGCTGCCTGCCGCAGCACATACGGCTCGGGCACCGTGTAGCCGCCGACCCGCACCCGTCCGAGCCGCGAATCGATCAGATCGCCCGGCACGGCGACGATGCGCTTGACGAGGAGCTCGCCGGACTGCGGCGAACGGAACACGATCACGTGTCCGCGATCGGGCTCCCCGCGAAAGTACGGCACGACCACGATCTGATCGCCGACTTCGAGCGTCGGCGTCATCGAGGCAGAGGGAATCGAGTAGAGCTGCAACGCCGTCCGTACGATGAACGCGAGCGCGACCGCAACGGCGAGCGGCTCGAGAATCGTACGAAGCAGTGACTTCTGGCGCGGCATTCGAGGTCCCGTCCTACAACGAACGGGCCAAACGGAAAGTTCCGAACGGCGGCGCGGTCCCGGTGGACCGGTCCGGTGGAGCGGCGGGCTCTCAGCCCGCCGAATGCCAAAAGAGACGTCGGCGGGCTAAGAGCCCGCCGCTCCACCATAGACGAGATACGAAAGACGAGAAGCGAGACGCGCGCCGCTTACGGCGTGACGGCGTGGAACGTGTCGTTTGCGGCCGGCTTCCGCAGGTCGATCGAGCTGTGGATGGCGAAGACCGGCATCTTCTGCTGCAAGCCTTTCAGCGCGAACTCGCCGAGGGCTTCGGTCTCGAAACTGCCGATGACGCGGTCGAGCGTGTGCTGCGAGATCACGAGCTGGCCGGGCTTGGCGACGCCGCTCTCGAGGCGCGAGGCGATGTTCACCGAGCTGCCGAGCACCGTGTAGTCGACGCGCTTCTCGGTGCCGACGTTGCCGACCACCGCGGGACCGCTGTTGATTCCGACGCGGATGCGCACCGGCGGCAGTCCCTGCTTCAACCGTTCCGCGTTCCACACCTCGACGCGCTGCATCATCATCAGCCCGGCGAGGATGGCGCGATCGGCGTGGTCGTCCTGCGGAATCGGCGCGCCGAAGAACGCCATCACGGCGTCGCCGATGAATTTGTCGAGCGTGCCGCCGTACGCGAAGATCGCGTCCACGGCCGCTGAGAAAAAGTTCGAGAGAAACGACGCGACCTCTTCCGGCTGCTTCGTCTCGGAGACGGTCGTGAAGCCGGAGATGTCGGCGAAGAGAATCGAGACGTCGGCGGTGCGAACGTGGTCTTCGTCCGTCGCCGCGGCCCCTTTCACGATCTCGTCGATGACCGCGGGCGAGTGATAGCGCTCCATCTTCGAGCGGATCTTTCGCTCCTGTTCGATCTTCTCGGCGAGCTGCGCGCGCTCGACCGCCACCGCCGCAAAGTTCGCCAGCGCGGTGATGAGGTCGAGATCTTCTTCGGTGAAGCGGCCGATGTGAATCGGCGAATCGACCTGCACCGCGCCGATGACGCGGTTGCGGTTCCAGAGCGGCACGCACATGGCCGAGCGGATTCCATGGATGGCGATCGACTTGCCGCCGAGGAGGCGGGCGTCTTCGAGCGCGTTCGACGTCATCAGCGCGACCTGCTGCTCGGCGACCATCTTGAGAATCGTGCGCGAGATCGGGATGTCCTGCGCTTCGGCGCCGTCGATGAACTTCGTCAGCTTCGGAACCGGATTGCCGTCGTCGTCGAAGAGAATGATCAGTCCGCGCTCGACCGGCAGGTATTTGAAGACCATGTCCATGACGGTGTTGAGCAGCGAATTGAGGTCGTCGGATTGCAGCATGGCGCGCGCGACCTGGATGAGGACCTGAAAGATCTTTTCGCGCGTGACCGACGGCTCCGGCTTGCTGCCGGCCTCGGACGGCGCGCGAAGGCCGGCCGCCACCTGAATCTCGCCGAGGTCGAGCCCGAACTCGGAGTTGAAATCGGAGATGCGCCGGATCACCGTGCCGGACGGGTTGTCGAACATCGACTCGCCCGAAAAGTCGACCGACGGCATCGACTTGATGTCGAGCTGCACGGAACCGATCAGCACCTTGTCGCCCGAGGTGATCTGCGACTCGGTGATCAGGTTGCCGTTGACCTTCACGCCGTTGGTCGACTTGAGGTCGATGATCCACCACGTCTCGTTGCGCGCTTCGACGCGCGCGTGTTTGCGCGAGACCGAGGGGTGATTCAGCACCAGATCGTTTCCCTCGGTACGTCCGATCGACAGCTCCAGCTTGACGTCGGTAATCCGCGGTACGCCGAGGTCGACGTAGTGAATCTGGAGCTGATCCATGTGCGGCGGATTATACCGAGTGCGGGGAAAGGGCCGTTTTCGCGATCGGCACGCGCTTCAAGTCGAGCGCGCTGCCCGTATAATGCGTGCTCCGCCACACAGGGTAGAAGCTCCCAATGAGTGAGCAAGCATCGTCCGGCGTCGTACCTCATCGCAATCTGATCGTTCGCGCGGCACTCCGCACGGATGTGGGACTCGTGCGTTCCGAGAATCAGGATTTCGGGACATACACCACGCAGTCCGAAGAGGACGACAACCACACGGCGGGGCGCCTGCTGGTCGTGGCGGACGGCATGGGCGGCCACCGCGGTGGCGCGACGGCCTCGCGGATCGCGGGGGAGACGGTCAAGGCGCAGTTCCTCGGCAGTGAGACGAACGACATCGCGACCGCGCTG
>DASVUA010000079.1:0-3943 GCA_036387295.1 Thermoanaerobaculia bacterium
GGTTCAAGAAGGTCTACGGTGGGCTGAACTGGAATCCGGAATTGCGCGCGCCGCTGACTGAGCCGGGCGTGGATGTCATGGACGGCGAATATCTGCTCGCGGTCGAGGGGAAGGATCTGCGCGCGCCGGACAATCTCTACGCCCGCTTCGAGCGCACTGCGGGCCGCTTCACCGAGATCACTGTCGGCCCGAACGCGGATGGCAGCGGCTCACGCACCGTGCGCGTCGTGCCGATCGAGAATGAATCCGCGCTCCGCAATCGCGACTGGGTCGAGCGCAACGTTCGCTACGTCACCGAAAAAACCGGCGGCCGCATCGCGTACGTGTGGGTGCCGAATACAGCCGAAGCGGGACACGAATACTTCAAGCGCTACTTCTATCCGCAGGCGAATCGCGAAGGCATCATCGTCGACGAGCGCTACAACGGCGGCGGGATGGTGGCCGATTACGTGGTCGACATTCTGCGCCGTCCGCTGCTCAGTTTCTGGGCGACGCGCTACGGTGCCGATCTCAAGACGCCGCTCGCCTCGATGCAGGGGCCGAAGGCGATGCTGATCGACGAGAACGCCGGCTCGGGCGGTGATTTTCTGCCGTGGTCGTTCAAGAAGCTCGGCCTCGGACCGCTCATCGGCCGCCGCACGTGGGGCGGTCTCGTCGGCATCCTCGGCTATCCGGAGCTGATCGACGGCGGCACGATCACGTCGCCGAACCTCGCCTTCTGGACCGAGGAGGGATTCGGGATCGAGAACGTCGGCGTGCCACCCGACATCGAAGTCGACATCACGCCGGCCGACTACGTCGCCGGACGCGATCCGCAGCTCGACAAAGCGATCGAGGTCGTAATGAAAGAGCTCGAAGCGAATCCGGTGAAGTTGCCGAAACGTCCCGCGTTTCCGGTGAAGGCGGGGAGATAACGCAATGCTCGATCGAAAAACGTACGTCGTCCGCGAACGCGTCGGACTGATGAAGCTCGTCGACACCTATGACCTGCTCGACCCGCAAACGGGACAGCAACTCGGCATCGCGAAAGAAGAACCGCCGGGCCTCGTGAAGTACCTGCGGCTGCTCATGAACAACAAGTGGTTCCCGACGGTGGTGAACGTCTACGAACGCGAAGGGGCGGCGCCGGTGCTGTCGATTCGCCGCGGCGTGGCGATCTTCCGTCCCAAAGTGCACGTCCGCGCCGACGGCCGCGACATCGGCTACTTCAAAGAGAAGTTCATCTCGTGGGGACCGTCGTTCAACATCTTCGACACGCAGGACGCCGAGATCGGCAGCGTAAAAGGCGACTGGAAAGGGTGGAACTTTCAGTTGCTCTCGCCGCAGGGCCAGGAGCTCGGTCGCGTCACGAAGAAATGGGCCGGCCTGCAGGAGCTCTTCACGAATTCCGATACATACGTCATCGCACTCTCCGACTCCGCCGCCGGCCGCCGCGACGTCGCGCAACTGCTGCTCGCCGCCGGGCTGGCGATCGATACGGTGTTCAAGGAGAAGGACGAGTAGGGCGTAGAGCGTTGGCGTTGGCTTTGGGCGTTGGGCTTTTGGGGTTGTTCGCCTGATCGAAACGGTTCGATCGGCGAAACACCCCAAACGCCTAACGCCCAACGCCTAACGCCACGCTCACCCCCGCCTCGCCCGCAACCACTCCGGTAACTCTTTCAGGCTTTCAAAGCGGACGAAATCGCGGCCGGCGAGGACTTCGTCCGATACGACTTCGTGCGCCCAGGTTGTGTAGTAGGGGACGTGGATCGCGGCGGCTCCTGCTTCGAGTGCGGGGAGGACGTCCGACTTCACGGAGTTGCCGATCATGAGGAAGCGGTGCGGTTCGACGCCGTGCCGCGCCATGATGGTGCGGTACGTGGCGACGTTCTTTTCGCTCACGATCTCGACGGCGGAGAAGTGCTCGCCGACGCCGGAGCGGGCGAGCTTCGATTCCTGATCGAACAGGTCGCCTTTGGTCAGCAGCATCAGGCGGTAGTTGGCGGAAACGGCTTCGATGGTCTCGCGCACCCCGTCGAGCAACTGCACCGGCGCGAGCAGCATCTCGCGGCCCCAGGTGACGATCTGGTGGATGTCGCTGCCGCGGATCTCGCCGTTGGTCAATTCGATTGCCGTCTCGATCATGGAGAGGATGAAGCCCTTCACGCCGTAACCGAAATGGCCGAGGTTGCGCACCTCGGTTTCGAGGAGCCGCTGCCTCACTGCTTCGAGATCGTGCGGCGGTCCGAGAAGCTCGGCGAACCGCTTCTCCGTCGCCTGAAAGTTGGACTCGTTGTGCCACAGCGTGTCGTCTGCATCGAATGCGATCAGGTCGAACATGGGGCGCAGACGCTAGCACGCCCGCGCGCGAAATGCCGAAGGCCGGCGCAACACGGACCGCGCTTCGGCGGTGCGATGTCTCTGGCCCGATTTGACCGCTGCTCGTCCGCATCGAGCGCGTACGCATGCCTACCATTCGTTTCCTGGAGGCAACACCATGGACAGTGCACTGCTGGTCATCGACATTCAGGACTCGTTCAAGTACGACCCCGCGCGCTGGGCGACGCGCAACAATCCGAAATTCGAAGCGAACGTCACGGAGCTGATCGAGACGTTTCGTGAAGCTTCGCGGCCGGTCATTTTCGTCCTGCACAATGACGCCGATCCGGGCTTTCGTCCGGGCGATCCGGAAGTGCGGCTGATGGATTTTCTGGAGCGCCGCGAAGGGGAGGCGGTGATCGTGAAGAACACGCGCAACGCGTTCACGAGCACCGACCTGCAGCAGCGCCTCGCGGTGCTGGACGTGCGAAAAGTGGCGATTTGCGGCATCTCGACCGAGCAGTGCTGCGAGACGACGACGCGCGTCGCCGCGGACCTCGGCTACGATGTCGACTTCGTCACCGAGGCCACCGCGACGTTTCCGATCGGCTCGCTCTCGACGGATGCGATCGTCGAACGCACCGAAGCGGTCTTGAAGAATCGCTTCGCGCGCATCGCCACGGTGAGCGACGTCAGAGAGGAGATGCTCGTATCCGCGACGTAATCTTTCTCGTGCTGCCGGAGGTCGAGATCCTCGACCTCGCCGGGCCGCTGCAGGCGTTCTCGGAAGCGAATGCGGAGCGCAAGCGCTACCGCATTCGCATCTGCGCCACGCGCGAACAGATCGCGTCGCATCAGGGCGTCACGCTGGCCGGACTCGACCCCTTGCCGGACGACGTCGACGCGAAAACGCTGGTCGTCGTTCCGGGGATGCCGTACGCCGCAACGCAGAAGATCGAGCGGAGCGTCACGCGCTGGCTCGCCGTTGCGGCAGCGGCGGGGGCGCACATGACGTCCGTCTGCACCGGCGCATTCGCGCTCGGCGAAGCGGGACTGCTCGACGGCAAACGCTGCACGACGCACTGGGCGCGCACCGAGGAGCTCGCGCGCCGCTACCCGCGTGCGCGTGTGCTCCAGGACCGGCTGTATGTGACGGACGGCAGCGTCACGACGAGCGCCGGCATCGCGTCGGGAATCGACATGGCGCTCGCGTCGATCGAACAGGCCGATGGCCCGCTCGTCGCGGCGGCGGTGGCGCGCGAGATGGTGGTGTACATGCGGCGCGACGGCGCGCACGAACAGCAGAGCGTCTATCTCGACTTTCGCACGCATCTGCATCCCGGGATTCATCGCGTGCAGGACTGGATCGTCCAGAACCCCGCTACGCGCGCGACGCTCGACGAGCTCGCGGAGCTCGCCGGCATGAGCGCGCGGAGTCTCACCCGCACATTTCGGAGCGCGACCGGCATTTCGGTGCACGACTTTACGACCCGCGTCCGGATGGAGCTCGCCCGCACGCTCCTGCACGATCCCGGCTTGACGATGGACGGCATCGCGCAGCGCTGCGGCTTCAGCGCAAGACAACTCCGCAGAATCGGGGTACGACAGCGTGAGCAGGCGAATGCTTAGTGGAGCGGCGGGGGGG
>DASVUA010000080.1:0-1956 GCA_036387295.1 Thermoanaerobaculia bacterium
GGACCGTAATCGATCGTCTCGCCCGCAATCGACATATTGTCGGTATTCATGACGCCGTGAATGAACCCGACCAGCAGCCAGTCTGCAATCAGCGCCGCCTGCGCGTCGCAAACCGCGGCCAGTAATGCACGATACGGCTGCTCCGCCCTTGCGGCGTCGGGATAATGCCGCGCGATGACGTGATCGGCGAGGAGTTTCACCCCCTCCACATCGCCGCGGCTCGCAAAGTATTGAAACGTGCCGACGCGGATGTGGCTCGAGGCGACGCGCGTCAAGACCGCACCCGGAAGCACTTCCTCCCGGATCACCGGCTGCCCGGTCGTGACTGCCGCGAGCGCCCGCGTGGTCCGGATGCCGAGGGCGTGCATCGCTTCGCTGACGACATACTCGCGCAATACCGGTCCCACCGCCGCCCGGCCGTCACCCCCGCGCGACCACGGCGTGCGCCCTGCGCCTTTGAGCTGAATGTCGCGACGCACTCCGCCGCGATCGATGACTTCGCCGAGCAGAATGGCCCGGCCATCGCCGAGCTGCGGCACGAACGAGCCGAACTGATGCCCCGCATACCCGGTGGCGATCGGCTCCGCTCCTTCCGGAATCGCGTTCCCGGCGAATACGGCCGCCGCTTCTTCCGACGCGAGCGTTTCCGGCGCGAGCCCCAGCTCGACCGCAAGCGCACTGTTGAGCCGGATGAGGCGAGGGGAGGCGACCGGTGTGGGGTTGGTGCGCGTGAAGAATCGCTGCGGCAACCGGGCGTAGCTGTTATCAAACGGAATCGTGATCATCGCCTCGAACAAATCCAAGTCCTGAGCCATCGGGTGACCGGGGGAGACGACGGGGGGCCTCCGGCGGGCCGCGCACGGCGCGGCAGGCGTTTGTTGGCCAAGCCCGGCCGGACGCGGTTCGCGACGCGCGCGATCACGCCGTAATCGTGCGTCAGGCGGAGCGACAAACGCCTGCCGGCCCGTGGCCGGCCCGCCGGAGGCCCCCCGTCGTCTCTCCCCAGTCCCCGTCAGCTCTCAGAACGGCGATTCGATCTCGAAAAACTCGCCGCGCATCATCACGGACGGCGGGATTCCGAACATTTGATAGAACGTCCGGGTCAGATGCGCCGCGTCCGCAAAGTCCGCCGCGTGCGCCGCCGCCACCAGCGTCGGTTCGCGGCCGATCGCCACCATCGCCCGCGCCAGCTTGCGCCACAGCATGTAGCGGCGGAACGGGAGGCCCACCTGCTGCTTGAACAGATGCGCAAAGCGGCCCTCCGACAGGTACACCGAAGCTGCTGCGGTTTCGAGGGAAATGCGGAGATCCTCCGAACCGCGAATCTCCCGCAGCACCTTCGTCACCCGCTCGTCCATCCGCCGGGCCGGAGGCGCCCCGGCGCACATCGCCTTCACGCAGAGCAGGATCAGCGTACGGATATCGAGCGCCTCGTGCGGCCGCTCGAGAAACGTCTGCAGCTCACCCGCGCACGGCGCGACCCGCTCCGGTGGGACGAACGCGATCTCGCGCGCAAATGTACTGCGCAGCCAGACCCCCTCGCTCGATTCCGGATCGACGAACAGCATCGCGCCGGCCGAGCCCAGGCCGTTGTACGAATGCTCGACGTCCGGCGGCACGACCAGCCCGCGGCCTGAGCGCCACTCGCCGCGCGCGCTCTTCACTCCGATCTCGCCGTCGATGCCGATCACGATCTGAAACGCGTGATGCGCGTGCGGCGGGACCACCCCTTCGCTGCGTCCGACGGCGAGAAAGCCGCCGTCCCACAGGTACCACCGCGGCCCCACCCCTTCCCACCGCGTGGGGCCATCCGGGCGGCGCGATTCCTCTTCGGAATCGCGAATAGCAGGTTTGTACAAGAAATCCGTCGAGCTCATTCAATCGTCCCGCGAAAGGGATCTCTATCTTGGGGCCCAGCACGACATCACGTCGTCAAGGAGGACAGCATGAACATCA
>DASVUA010000081.1:0-4051 GCA_036387295.1 Thermoanaerobaculia bacterium
GCTTCAGTTTGGAGTGCGGCGGCAAAGCCGCCGCTTTCTGACCGCCGTGGCGACACCGTATCAAGCGGCGACTCACGCCGCACTCCATACTCATGCTCATGGCGCGCGGAGCCGTTCCAGTGTTTGGGTCGCCACGGTTCGAACCAGCCGCGACGCATCTTCTGCGGCTGCGCGGTTCGGCGCGGACGGGAGGTCGTGGCACGAGGCCGGTGCGTCGGTAGCGCCGCACAGTTTCTCCACGGTGCGGATCGCGCCGATGCGTACGGCGGGTTCGGGGTCGGTGGCGATCTGCGCGAGCAGCATGGTCAGCGGGCGCTCGTGCGCGATCGGATCGGGCAGGTCGCGTTTTGCATCGACGACCACGGACATCATCGCTTCATCCACGCCGATGCGGAAGGTCTGCTTCCGCTTATTCACCTGCACGCGCCGCGTGACGCGCTGCGTGGCCGTCTGCACGGCCAGCTCGATCGGGAACGTCCAGACGCTCGGTTGCCGCTGCTCGATCGTGATCTCGACCGCGTTCGCGGCCATCCGGTGCGTCGCCGACAACGACGGCACTTCGCCCGTCACCCACTGCGCGAAAAACGTCCGCAGCTCCTGCCCGCTCGCTTTCTCCATCGCGGCGCGCAGATCGTTGCTGTCGACACTCCCGCCGGCGTGTGCGCGCGTGAACTCGCGGATGCCGTTCCAGAACGCCGTCTCGCCGAGTTGACGCCGCAGCAGATGCAACACGAGCGCGCCGCGGCTGTAGGCGATCGGGCCGCTCATTTCCTCCGCTGTCTTCCAGTTCGCGTGCACGAGCGGCCGTCCCTGCTTGTTCGCGAGCGCGTTCTCGTAGCGCTGACGCGCGACGCCCATCTCACGGTCGTATTCGTCGCGTCCCCAGAATCGCTCCTTCCACGCAGCGACCATGAACGTCACGATCCCTTCGTGCAACCAGAAGTCCGACCAGGTGCGGTTCGTGACGAGGTTTCCCCACCACTGATGCGCGAGCTCGTGCGCAACCAGATAATCCTCCCGAGGATCGTCGAGATACGAGCGGCCGTACCGCTCGCTGAGCACCGACATCTCGGCCATCTCCTGTGCCGGCCCGTTCGGCATCAGCACCTGCGTGTAGCGCTCGCCGGGAAACGGAACGCCGGCGCGTTCTTTGAAGAACTCGAGCATCGCCGGCGTCTGCCGGAAAATCCGCTGCAACTCCTCCGCGGAAAACGGCGTGCCGAGATAGCGCAGCGCGACATTGCCCTTCTGCGCGGTCGCTTCCGTGAACGCGGCGACGGCAAAGCCGAAGAGAAACGTCGAATGTGGGCGCTCCAGCGCGAACCGATAGCGCATCCGTCCATCAGCCAGCGGCTCCTGTCGGAGCGGTTTCCCCGACCCGACCGCCGTGAGCTCGTTCGGCACGATGAGCGCGAGCTGCAACGTCGCCTTCGCCGCCGGATCGATGTCGCACACCATCCAGTGATTCGTGTGGAACGCGGTGAACGCCTGAGCGGGCGCGATGCGCAACCCTTTGGTCGGCTTTCCGCGGTAACGAAGCTGCACGCGCGCATCGCCCGACGGCACCACGAACCGCACCCGCCCCTCGTGCTGTTCGAACGGCAACGCCGCCCCCTCGACCGTCACGCCCGCGACCGTGAGCTCGGCGGCCGCGAGATCGACCGCTCCTCCGCCACGGAAGACGATCGTCTCCACCCCTTCAATGGTTCCCGCCGCAAAATCGATCGAGAGCTCGACCTCATACCGCACCGCACGCGCGCTCTGCGCATCGACGCGAAAACAGAACGCAAAAATCGAAAGAACGAAGAAGAGCGATCGCAGCGAGGAGTTCACGGCTCCCGATACTAGCGCGTGGTGTCGTTCGGCGGAGCCGGCACGCTCGACGTCGAATCGGCCGCGGTATCGCCGAAGCGCGCGCGGAGGACACCGACGAATTTCTCGTCTGCCGCGCGCGAGAAGAGGCTCACGATCGAATAGCCGCGCCGCCACGCTAGGGCCGACGTCGCCGCAATGAAGATTGCAGTGAGGACGATATTCGGCCACGCATCGAGATACCACTGGCCGGACCACGTCCATTGGACGGAGGTCGTGAACGGGTACAGATAGCCGATCGGCCACTGGTAATCGTCCGGTCCGCGCGATCCCGCGACATCGCCGAGGAGATGCAGGTGAACGGCGACGAACGCGAGTGCCGCGGTCGTCGTGCGCGAAACACGCGCGACAGCCGCGGCACAAAGTGCAGTGAGCACGGCAAACGCGAGATTGTGCGCGACGAGGTGATGGTACTCACTCCACCACAGAAGCGGATTCGCACTGTCGCGCGTGAGCAGTTCCGCCACCAGCCCCACCCCGTCGACATCGGGAGCGAGCGCCGCAACGACGACGATGCGCTTCTCGCGACGCCCGAGCTCCGGAACGGTTTCGGCAAGCAGCCATCCGGAGAGTGCATGCGTGAGAGGGTTCATGTCCACCTTCGACGCCGCGGAACCGCGAACGTTTTGCAGCAGCGCAGCACACCGCCCCACGTTTTCCTTCGGTGGAGCGGTGGGCTTCAGCCCACCGGGCATCGGTCGGCGGGCTGAAGCCCGCCGCTCCACTCGACTTCGTGCGACTCTCGAGCGACTGTTCGCTACTATGCCCGCTCGACCATGGGGACCGCGGATGAATCGCGCGAGGAGCACGGCCGGGCGGCGTTGATGGAGTTGCTGCGCGCGCGGGCGGAGCGCTCCCCGTCCGCTCCCGCGTTGATCGCGCCGGGGCGGGCGCCGCTGACGTACGCGCAGCTCGTGCAGCAGATGGACGACACCGTGTCGCGGCTCAATGCGCTCGGCTTCGGACGCGGGAGCCGCGTCGCGATGGTCCTCCCGGACAGCGTCGAAATGGCGGCGGCGTTCCTCTGCATCTCCGCCGGCGCGACCTGCATGCCGCTCAATCCCGCGTTCAGGACGCGCGAGCTCGAGCTGGCGTTCGCGCATGCGAATCCCCACGCGCTGCTCGTGCTGGCAGGCAGTGCGTCGCCCGCGGTCGCGGTTGCGCGCCGCCTCGCCATTCCGGTGCTCGAGCTCATGCCTGCTGCCGAAGAGGGCGGCCGTTTCACGCTCCGCGGCCTCGGCGCTTCGCAGCCGGTCACCGGCGGCGCGGCTCGCGCGGACGACGCAATTCTCGTTCTTCAGACTTCGGGCACGAGCGCGGAGCCGAAGCTCGTGACGCTCACACATCGCAATGTCGTCGCCGCCGCGCGAGCGATCTGCGACGCGCTCGAGCTGACCGCGGCAGACCGCTGTCTCAGCGTGCTGCCTCTCTTTCACATCCACGGGCTCAGTGCCATCGTTGCTTCGCTCGTCGCAGGCGGCAGCGTGGTTTGTCCGCCGGGCTTTTCGGCACACGCGTTCTTCGCCTCGCTCGACGAGCTCCGTCCGACCTGGTACACCGCCTCGCCGGCCATTCACCGCGCCATCGTCGAAGAGGCGCGCCGCGGTCGGCACCGCGCGGCCGGCTCTTCGTTGCGCTTCATTCGTTCCGCCTCGTCAGCCATGCCGCGCGAGCTGGCGATCGAGCTCGAAGAGTTGTTCCAGGTGCCGCTCATCGAGGCGTACGGCATGACCGAAGCAGCTCCGCAGATCGCGAGCAATCGCCTGCCGCCTCACGTGCGCAAACCGGGCTCGGTGGGGACGGCGGCCGGACCGGAGATCGCGATCGTCGACGGCGAGATCGCAATTCGCGGCGAGAACGTCTCTTCACCCGGTTGGCTGCGCACCGGAGACCTCGGCTATCTCGACGCAGACGGCCACCTCTTCGTCACCGGCCGTGTGACCGATGTGATCAATCGCGGCGGCGAAAAGATCGCGCCGCAGGAAGTCGAATCGGCGCTTCTCGATCATCCCGGCGTAGCGGAAGCCGCGGCGTTCGGCCTCCCGCACCCGACTGTCGGACATCGAGTCGCCGCGGCCGTCGTGCTGCGCGCGGGAGCCGAGGTGAACGCGGGCGCGCTTCGCCGCTTCGTCGCTGAGCGCCTCGCTTCCTTCAAGGTGCCGCAGCCGAGCGCCATCGA
>DASVUA010000082.1:0-3431 GCA_036387295.1 Thermoanaerobaculia bacterium
CGGCGACGCAGGCGCGATCGACGAGCGTCTCTTCGCGTTTGAGCCGCACGTACTCGAACATCACTTTCGCCGATTCGAAGTTCGTCCCTTTCGGGCCGCGCGAAAGGCACTCGAAGCCGGTCAGGCGAGTCTCGCCGTCGACGTGCATGATCGGCTGGTAGACCGAGGAGATGCCGCCCGGCTCGAGAATCGTATTGAGAGCGCGATGCTCACGCATCAGTGTTCGAGAAGGGTGCGCGCGATGCTGGCGATTTCCATCATCGCTTTCGGTTTGTGCAGGAAGGCGTCGGCGCCGCGGTTGTACGACTCGCGCTCGATCTCCGGCGTGCCGAACGCACTGAGGAGAATGACGCGCGTGTTCGTGCAGCGCTTGTGCACGTCGGAGACGATCTGCAGTCCTTCCACGCCGCCGATGCCGGTGAGCCGCAGGTCGGCGATGACGAGATCGTATTGATAGGTGGCGAGCAATGCCTGCGCTTCTTCGAGCTCGTACGCCGAATCGACCGCGTAGCCGAGCGCTTCGAAATAGCGGCGCATGGCGAGCACGATCAGGTCTTCATCGTCGACGATGAGGATGCGTTCCGGTGCGTCAGGTCTTGGGGTGATAAGTAGGTAGGCGGACAAGGACAACCGCCCCTCCTTGCGCGCCGTTCGATGCAGTCACAGTGCCACCATGCTCATCCACGATGCGCTGCACGATCGACAGGCCGAGGCCGGTGCCGCCGCGGCGCCGCGTGAAGAATGGCTGGAAGACGCGCGAGAGCTCGCCGGGGTTGAAGCCCGGCCCCTGATCGCGCACCGCGACCTCGACCTGCTCTCCTTCGCGGCGCGCCTGCACGACGATCCGGCCTCCCGCGCGCGAGTGCTGCAGGGCATTCGCGAGGAGGTTCTCGAAGACGAGCGCAAGGCGCATTGCGTCCATCAGCACAGTCTGACTGGGGCCGTCGAGATCGGCTTCGATCGAAATCCCGGCATCGCGCGAGAGCGGCTCCGCGGCGAAGATCGCCTGCGACAGGACGGCGTAGAGATCGGCCGGCTCGAATTCGGTCGTCCACGTGCGGCCGTACGCGAGCAGGTTTTCGGTGAGGCTCTGCAGGCGCGCGATCCATTTGCGGAGGGCGGCCGTGAGCTCGAGCGATTCGGGTGTGCCGCCGAGCTCCTGATCGAGGACGTCGAGTGTGACGGACATGCCGAAGAGGGGATTTTTCACCTCGTGGGCCACGCCTGCCACGAGCTCGCCCAGAGCCGCCAGTTGCTCGCCGCGGCGCACCGACTCCTGCAGGCGAACGAGCTCGGTCGTGTCGCGCATCACGACGACGACGCGGTCGTCCTCCCCTGCCGCGGCGGCGAGCGGGCTGGCCGAAACGTCCCAGGTGCGCTCCCCTGCCACGATCTCGGCGGTGCACGGCATCGCGCTTTCGTGGACGGCGGTGACGACATCGCACAACGTCGTCCACGGCTCGCCGTCGCCGACAGAGGCGAGCGGCCGGCCGAGCACATCGTCGTAGCCGAGGCCGGCCAGCTCGTGTGCGTTGCGATTGAGACGCACGATGCTGCCGTCGCTGTCGACGAGGAGGATCGGCATGCTGATCGAGTCGACGGTCAGCAGCCATTCGGCCCCTTTGCGGGCGATCTGTTCGAGAAGATTGCGTCGTTCCGCGAGACGGCCGAGGGCAGCGCCGGTGCGCGCGAGCATCCGTTTGGTCGGTTCGTTGATCGGGCGAACGGAATGCGTGAACAGCTCGAGCACGCCGGTCACCCGCTGATCGTCGATGAGCGGCGTGGCGACGACGGAATGCAGCCCCGCCGCCGCCGCGAGCGCGGCGCGCTCGCGCGTCGTCTCGTCGAGCATGTCGGCAATCCAGACCACCTGCCCGCTCTCCCACGCCCGGCCGGGCGGACCTTCGCCGCGGCGGAGAGCGAGACCGGCGAGTCGCGGCGCGAGCTTCTCGCGCGCGGCGGCCGACTCGAACCACATCGCGCCGGGGCGGAGCACGTCGCCGTCGATGCGCCAGAGCGTCGCGGCGTCCCAGTGATCGGTCGCGCAGAGGAACTCGAGCGTTTTCGTCAGCAGCTCGTCGAGCGGATCGTTCGAGGCAAAGAGATGGAGGAGCGCGAGCTCGACGCCGCGCTCGGTCGCCTCGAGCTCGACCGCCACCTCGCGGGCGGTGAACGCGACGCCCCCGGTCTCGACCGGACGGGCGTGGAGGGTGTAGGTGCGCTCGGTGCCGGCGACGATCACGCGCACGTTGGCCATGATCGAGCGGCCCGAAAGCGCGCGGCGCTGAAGGTCGGCGAGTTGCGGAGCGCCTCCCTCCAGCGCCGCACCGGGTGCGGGCGCGCTGCCGGTCACCTCGTTCCACCAGCGTTGGAACGCGGAGTTGCACGTGACGACCGCCCCCGCCGGATCCAGAACCCAGAGCGGATCGGGCGAGAGGTCGACCAGCGCATCGAGCATCGCGCGATGCACGAGCTGCGGCTGCGGACGCAGCTCGTGTTCTGCCACCATGTTGCGTCCGCTTTCACGAGGCGTGCCTCAACCGCAAATGGTCCGGTGCGGAACTTGAATGTCCAGTCCGCTCAACACGTCCAGTCGCGATTCTCCGGAGGCCGAGTGCGTCGATTCAGCGCAGTTCTTCTATCGTTTCTCTTTGCAGGTGTTCTCGAAGCGCAGACGCTGGAGCGCGGCAAAGAGCATTACCGCGCCGGCCGTTACGTCGACGCGATCGAGAATCTCCGTGCCGCCGCGGCAGCGGCGCTGACGCCCGAGGCGCGGCAGGCGTACGTCGCGACCGGCAAGCTCGACACCCTGGTCGAGCTCGAAGAATCGCTGGTGTATCTCGCCCTCGCCTATGACCGCATCGGCCGCGAGGCGGAAGCGCGCGATGCGGTGACGCGGCTGCTCAACGCCGAACGGATCAAGCCGACGTATGCGTCGCTGACGTTGTCGAGCGACGCGGCCGGATTCGAAGCGCTGGCCGAACGGCTCGTGCCATCGATCCCGCTCACGCCGAATGAAAAACTGAAGACGGCCAGCGGCGGGATCGTGGTGCAGCCGACGCTCGCGCAGCAGCGCGCCGAGATGATGAATCTGATCGAGGAGCGCGTGGCGGCTGCACGGGCGGAAATCGAAAAGAGCGCGAACGAGCGTGTGGCCGCCGCCCAGCGGGAGGCGGAGGAACGGGTGGCGGCAGAACGCGCCGCGGCGCTGAAGCGCGCCGACGAACGGGTCGCCTCCGAGACCGCGGCGGCACAGCGCGCGGCAGACGAGCGGATCGCCGCCGAACGGGCGGAAGCCGAAAAGAGCGTCGAAGCGCGCATCGCCGCGGGACGGACCGCCGCGGCACGTGCGGCCGAGGAACGGATCGCATCGGAGCGCGCCGCCGCCGAAAAACGGGCCGAAGAGCGGGTGGCCGCCGATCGCGCCGCCG
>DASVUA010000083.1:0-2418 GCA_036387295.1 Thermoanaerobaculia bacterium
AATGACGCTCCGAACGCGCCCCCCACGAAGGGCGACACCACGCTCACGTTCTCCTCGGCCACATTGAAGCTCGACGCCAGATGCGCGCGCACGCCATAGACGTCCTGCGTCTTGTCGAAGATCGTCAGCTTGTCGTCCTGCCAGAAGGCGATGGCCGCATGCGGCTCCATCGGATTGTGATGCTCGATCGGGATGCGGTATTCGGCTTCGACCTTCACCGGTGCATTGCGCAGCGCCTCTTCAGGATTGCCGCGCTTGATGTCCGGCGCGCGCGGCGGGATGCGTGCCGCGCCACGCACAGCCTCGGTGTCGGTGACGTGTTTCTCCGCGTTGTACGTCACCTTCACCAGGCGGGCGGCATACCGCGCCTGTTCGTACGTCTCCGCGACCACGAGCGCCACCGGCTGGAAATTGAAGAAAATGCGCTCCGATTGCAGCGGGCGGAACGATTTGTCGCGCTCTTCCTGATTGCCACGCGGCGGCGCCTCTTCGGTCGAGCGCTTCGGCCCGAATTTCGGCGTATTGAGATGCGTGAAGACGCGAATCACGCCCGGCGCGGCCTCGGCCTCATGCGTGTCGATGGCCTTGATGGCACCTTTGGCGATCGAGCCGTTCACAATGAAGCCGTAGGCGAGGTTCGGCACTTTGAACTCGGCCGCGTATTTCGCTTTGCCGGTCACTTTGGCCACGCCGTCGACGCGGCTCATTTCTTTTCCAAGATAGCGCGGCATCAGAGTCCTCCTGCCTTCATTAATGCGCGGGTCACGGTGCGGATGCCTAGATCGACTTTGTAGCGATTGTGCTCGAGCGGCTTTGCGTCGGCGAATGCGGCCGCGGCGGCCTCGCGGAAGCTGGCCTCGTTCGCCCGTTGCCCGACCAGCGCCGCTTCCGCCTCCGCGCTCCGCCACGGTTTGTGAGCGACGCTGCCGATGACCACGCGGGCGTTGCGAATGCGATCGCCATCCAGTTCCAGTGCCGCGGCGACGGAGACCAGCGCGAACGCATACGAGGCGCGGTCGCGCACTTTCAGATAGTAGGAGCTCTTTGCGAAATTCGATTTCGGCAGCTCGATGGCCGTAATGAGCTCGCCGTGCTCGAGATTCGTATCCTTCTGTGGCGTGTCGCCCGGAAGGCGATGAAAATCGACGACCGGAATGGTCCGCTCGCTCCCGTCGGCGCGACGGATTCGCACAATGGCGTCGAGCGCATAGAGCGCATTGGCCATGTCGCCGGGATAGGTCGCGACACAGGAGTCGCTCCAGCCGAAGATCGCGTGAATGCGATTGAGCCCTTCGCGCGCGCCGCAGCCGCTGCCCGGCTCGCGCTTATTGCAGGGCATCTGGATGTCGTAAAAGTAATAGCAGCGCGTGCGCTGCAGCAGGTTGCCGCCGTTGGTGGCCATGTTGCGGAGCTGCGCGGAGGCGCCGGCGACGATCGCCTGCGTCAGCATCGGATAATTGTTGCGAATGAGCGGATGATTGGCCGTCTCGCTGTTCGTGGCGAGCGCCCCGATGGAGACGCCACCGCGCAATGGGCGGATTTCCTTGAGCTGGAGGCGGGTGAGGTCGACGAGCTCGTTCGGCCGCTCGATGTCCTCTTTCATCAGGTCGACGAGATTCGTCCCGCCGGCGAGAAACTTCGCCCGCGGATTGCCGGCCACTGTGCGGGCGGCGGCGTTCGGATTCGAGGCGCGGACGTAGTTAAACGGTCTCAATGCCGTCCTCCTTTCTCACTCGTGCGAGTTGCTCGTCATCGACATAGCGCCACGTGTGCTGGGTCTGTTTGCCGGAATGGACTTCCTGGATCGCGGCCACAATGCCGGGATAGGCGCCGCAGCGGCAGATGTTGCCGCTCATCCGCTCCCGGATCTGGTCGTCGGTGAGGCGGGTGGTCGTCGCGGTCACGTCTTCGGTGACATGGCTGACATCCCCGCGCCGCGCTTCATCGAGGAGCGCCACCGCCGAACAGAGCTGCCCGGGCGTGCAGTAGCCGCACTGGAACGCGTCGTACTTGATGAACGCCGCCTGCATCGGGTGGAGCTGGTCGCCTTTGGCGAGCCCTTCGACGGTCGTGACCTCGCGCCCTTCGAGCGTGGCCGTGAGCGTGAGGCACGACAGCACCCGCCGCCCATCGACGATGACCGTGCACGCCCCGCACTGCCCCTGATCGCACCCTTTCTTCGACCCGGTCAGCTCGAGCCGCTCCCGCAACGCATCGAGCAGCACCACCCGCGAGTCGAGCTCGAGCGTCTTCGTCGCCCCGTTCACCTTGAACGCGACTTTGACGAGGTTTTCCGCCGCCGTGGTTTTAGCAGTCGCCGCGTTGGCGGCAGGGAGGAGCGCGGCCAGCGCTTCTTCCGTCGCGAGCAGCTCCAGCGCGAATACGCCGAGGCTGCCGGCGAGGAACCCCCGGCGGGTG
>DASVUA010000084.1:0-4906 GCA_036387295.1 Thermoanaerobaculia bacterium
GACGGTTCGTCGCGGCGCATGATCTCGACGGCGCGGTATCCGGCGATCGCGCTCATCTTCTTCACGCCGGCCAGGAGGTAGGCGTAATACTCGTCGGCCCGCGCCGGCGCCACCCTTCCTTTCCATTCACGCGCGACGACCGTTCGGGACTGAGCGGCGGCGGGATGCATTCCGGCGCCGGAGCTAGTCGGATTCGTTGCGCAGCCGAACAACATGATGGCGATGAATCCGGCGATGAGCGCGGCTTTTTTCAAAGGGAGTCCTCCTGTCGCTGTGATGCTGCCGGAGAGTGTGCCATGGCGTGCAGGCGCGCTGCCGCCCACTTTCTGAAAATCGCCGGAGCCACCTCCGTGCGCGGGTTTCGAAGACGCCGCTAACCTCGCATGACTCCCGCCGTCTACCTCGTGGTTGACCACCAGAACGAATGGATGAGGGCTGACGAAGAGCATGACGAAGAAGAACTGGAAAAACAGCCTCGTGGCATCTCTCGCGGCGGCGGTACTCGCCGCATGCGCTGCAGCGCCGAAGCCGTTGCCTGACGGGCCGCGCGCGGCTGCTGCGGCGGAACGCGGGACGTTCACAGAGGCCGAGATTGCGGCGTCGCCTGCGGCGCAAACGCTTCGGCAGTTGATCGATGCAATCACGAAGGGCGACGATGCGATCCGGGCGTTCGCCGCCGCAAATCCGAGGCAACAGGCGGACTCCCGGCCGGAAGACTCGCGCCTCTTCGAGCTGCTCAGCCTCCGGCACGCGTCGCGCGGGTACGAGCTGCTCCGCTTCACGCGCGTTTCCGCCACGGAAGCCGAGGCGGCGATCCGGAATCAGCTGAGCGGCGATGTGGAGTCGGTGCTCGTGAGGGTGGAAGCCGAACCGCCGCATCGCCTGCGCGGCTACAGGCTCGGCGTCGACATGGCGCTGCAAAAGAGCACGGCGGTTCTGGCGACGGACGAGGAGCGGGTGAAGGAAGTCGCCGCGTATGTGCAGCGGCTGGCCGACGGCGATTATTTTTCCGGCACAGTGCTGATCGCGAAGGCGGGGACGCCGATCTTCGAGCGGGCGTATGGCTTCGCCGATCGCGAGAAGCGCATTCCGAACCGCCTCGACACGCGCTTTCGCCTGGCGAGCGTCAATAAGATGTTCACCGCCCTCGCCATCGGCAGGCTGGTGGAGCAGGGGAAGCTGAGCTACGACGACCCGCTCTCGAAGTTCGTTCCCGACTATCCGGATCGCGAGAGCGCGCAGAAGATCCGCGTGAAGCATCTCCTCAGCCACACATCCGGCCTCGGCGATGCGCACGATTTCATCGCCAGCGAGCAGTTCTGGGCGAATGTCGGGACGATCACCGACGTCGCCTCGACGCTCGCCGTTGCCGGCCGCGCGCCGCTGGAGTCGGAACCGGGAACGACATGGAACTACAGCAACACCGGTTTCGTGCTGCTCGGGCGGATCATCGAGGTCGTGACGGGCGAGGACTATTTCGAGCATCTGACGCGATCGATGTTCCGTCCCCTCGGTCTCGAGAGCACCGGTTTCCCGCTGCTCGACTCCGATCCGCGGATCGCGCTTCCTTACGAGGCGCGCCTCAAGGCTGACGGGCAGCTCGAGATCGGCGTCGCGCGACAGCGGACGCGGCGCGGCGGCCCGGCCGGCGACGCCGTGTCGAACGTTCACGATCTCCTGCGCTTCGCTGAAGCACTGCGCGGCGGAAAGGTGGTGTCGGAGCAGACGCTGCGCCTTCACGCCGCGCGCAAACCGGAGCTGGGGTCGCCGTTCTATGGCTACGGCATGACCCAGGATTTCCCGGGGCGCGATATTTATGGACATGGCGGCGGCGCGCCAGGCGTCTGTACGCAGGTCGGCATCATCCGCGACACGCCTTCGCCGTACACGGTGGTCGTCCTCGGCAACACCCAGGGCGCGTGCAAAGGGGTCGTGGCGAAAATCTTCAACAGCTTCACGAGTGGCGGGGGGCGTGCAGGGAAGTAGGAGATGGCCGACGAACTAGCCCCGACCGGGATTCCAGGCCTCGACGAAGTTTTGCGAGGCGGACTCCCGAAGGATCAGATGTATTTCATTCAGGGCGATCCTGGGGCGGGCAAAACGACGCTGTCGTTTCAGTTCCTGCTCGAAGGAGTGCGGCGCGGCGAGAAGACGCTGTACGTCACGCTGTCTGCTTCGAAACGCGATCTGGAGCGCGTGGCGCGGTCGCACGGATGGGACCTGACCGGCGTCGACGTCTACGAGCAGTTTCGCGCCGTCGAGACGACCGATACGACGATCTTCCGCCCCGCCGAGGTGGAGCTGGCGAAGACGGTGCGCGCGATTCTCGAAGCGATCGACGCACGACAGCCGGACCGGCTCGTGATCGATTCCCTCGGCGAGATCCGGCTGCTCTCGGAAAACGCGCTGCGCTACAGAAAGCAGTTGCTGATGCTGAAAGACTTTTTCCGCGAGCGCAGCATCACCTGCCTCGTGCTCGACGAGACGACAGCGGCGCGCGAGTCGGAAGTGCAGGGGCTGGCCGAAGGGGCGATCGTCCTCAGCGTGTCGGCGCCGACGTATGGCAACACGAAGCGGAGCCTCGAAGTGGTGAAGATGCGCGGTGTGGCGTTCCGCGGTGGCTATCACGACTTCACGATCGAAAAGGGAGGACTCACCGTCTTTCCGCGATTAACCGCGGGCGAGTACCGCGACAGTCATACCGAGGGAGTCGTGCAGAGCGGCATCTCCGAGATCGATGCGCTGATCGGCGGAGGACTCGAGCGCGCCTCCACGACGATGATCATGGGACCGGCAGGCGTCGGCAAGTCGTCGCTGTCGCTGCAGTTCGTCACCGCGGCCGCTGCGGCCGGTGAACGCGTAGCGCTCTTTCTGTTCGAGGAGCACCGGACCGTGTTCCTCAAGCGCGCCGCGTCGCTCGGATTCGACCTGCCGCCGCTCATCGAGTCGGGCCATGTGAAGGTGCAGCAGATCGATCCGGCCGAGATGTCGGCAGGGGAGTTCGCGTTCGCGGTACGCACGGCAGTCGAGAAAGAAGGGAGCTCGATCGTCGTGATCGACAGCCTGAACGGCTATGTGAACGCGATGCCGGAGCAGCGCTTTCTCACGCTGCATCTGCACGAGCTGCTCAGCTATCTCACCGGTGCGGCCGTGACGACCATTCTGATCGTGTCGCAACACGGTGCCCTCGGCCACGTTTCGTCGCCGGTCGACGTCAGCTATCTCGCCGACGCGGTGATCCTGTTGCGCTACTACGAGACTCGCGGCGCGTTCGGGCGAGCGATCTCGATGCTGAAAAAGCGCACCAGCGTGCACGAGCAGACGGTTCGCGACTATCACCTCACGTCGCAGGGAGTGCGTGTCGGCGCAGTGCTGCAGGAGTTTCGCGGCATTCTCTCCGGGATGCAGTCCGCCGAGCTTCCGACTCCGCACGCGAAGCCGGAGAAAGCGCCCTGACGCTCATTCGCGGAGCAGAGGAAGCGTCACGACGAACTCCGCTCCCTGACCTTTGCCTGCGCTGAACGCCTCGATCGTTCCGCCGTGGCTTTCGACCAGATGCCTGACGATGGCCAGGCCGAGCCCGAGACCCTGGTGCGACTTGCCCGGCTCCCCTTCTTCCTGCCGGTAGCGCTCGAAGACGTGAGGGAGGAGGTCGGGTGAAATGCCCTCGCCGTTGTCGCGCACGCGGAAGACCGCGAGCTCGCGTTCGGGTCGCAGCGAAACGGAGACGGAGCCGCCGCGCGGCGTGAACTTGATCGCGTTCGAGATCAGATTCCAGCCGATCTGCTGCACCCGCGTCGAGTCGGCCCACACGAACAGCGGTTCGGCAGGAAGGTCGGCGGTGAGGTCGAGGCCCTGCAGCGTGGCGGCGGGGCGGAACGTGGCGACGACGTTCTCGACGACGCCCTTCAGTTCGAGCGCGGCCGGCTCGATCATCACCTTGCCGGCGATGATGCGCGAAATATCCATGAGGTCCTCGACGATCCGCGCCTGCACTCTCGTGCTCGAATCGATCATCGACAAGGCGGCGGCCGCCTCCTCGCCCTCCAGCACCCCTTCCTGCAGAAGCTGAATCCAGCCGCGGATGGCGGTCATCGGCGAGCGCAGTTCGTGTCCGAGCGTGGCGAGAAATTCGTCTTTGGCCCGCGTCGCCGCTTCGTGCGCGCGAGCGAGCTCCGCCGACGATGCGGCCAGCGCTTCGAGGAGCTGCTTCACCTCGTACTGGCGGCGGCGGCTGCGTCGCGCGGCGTCAATGGCGGTGACGAACGTGGCGATGCCGAGCGGCCGCTCGAGAAGGATGATCTGCGCGCGTGTGCCGAGGAGCTCCGTCGCACGCGAAGCGGTGTCCTCGATGTCGCCGCCGAACAGCACGACCGGCATCTCGGACCACGGCGCCTGCCGCTCCAGCGCGTCGCGCAACGCCGAGCCGCCTTCCAGCTCCACGAGCGCTTCGGATGCGATCAAGGCCACACTCGCACCAGCCTCGATTTCCCGCGCCAGCATCTCAGCGTCCGCGACGATCACCGGCTCGAGCCCCCGTTCCGCCAGGATCGCCGCTGCCAGCGCAGCGTCATCGGCAGTCGGCGTCAGCACGAGCACGCGCTCGCCCAGCGGCCGATCGGCCACCAATTCTTCAACGCGGGCAGAGGAAACGTCACTCATCGATCCAGCCACACGATACGACATCAAGCGCCGAGGGAGGGATCTCACGCGACGGCTTTCACGTACCCGCCGCTCCACTCTGTCATTCGAGCGAAGCGAAGGACCTTCTGGTGCGCGACGGGGAAGGTCCTTCGCCGTCTACGCGGCTCAGGATGACAAGCGTGCGATGAGCAGCAGCCGATGTTTGGTGGAGCGGCGGGCTTTAGCCCGCCGACCATCTCGTTTACTGTCGGCGGGCTAAAGC
>DASVUA010000085.1:0-4944 GCA_036387295.1 Thermoanaerobaculia bacterium
CTACGAGTGTCTCGATCTGCTCTATGACAAGCTGTCGCCGGGCGGATTCGTGATCGTCGACGACTATCACGCCTTTCGCGCCTGCCGGACCGCGGTCGATGAATTTCGCGCGGAGCGCGGCATTGTCGATCCACTGCGCCGCGTCGACTGGACGGCGACGTACTGGCAGAAGACGTCGTGAACGGCGCGCCACGGCGGCTTCTCGTCGTGCACCCGTCCACGTTGCGCGGCGAGAATCGCGGCGTCTACGTGCAGCATGTCGCTTCGCTGCAATGGCTGCTCGATGAGCAGAACGGATGGTGCGTCACCGCAGTCGATCCGTTCCATCCCGCGTTTCCCGAGCTCGCGCTGTCGAGCGACGTCGTCGTCGTGCACATGCTGCCGCACCGCGAGATCGAGACGCTGATCCGCATTCGCCGCGAGCGCGGGCTGCCGACTGTTTTCGAGTTGAGCGACAACTTTCTCGGACTCGGCGCCTGGCTGCCGCGCACCCATCTGCTGCGTAGTCCGCTGGTGCGACAGCGGCTGCTGTATCACGCCGCACTGTGCGACGCGCTGCAGGTCTATGCGCCCGGTCTGCGCGAGCTTTTCTCGCGCGTGAATCGGCGTGTGGCGTTGTTCGACCCCTATGTGCCCGTTCCCGCCGCGCCGCCCGAAAAGCCGTCCGGATTCATCTTCGGGTGGGGCGGCACGACGTCGCACGATGACGACTGGCAGCGCGTCGCAGCGGCGGTCGTGCAGTTCTGCGAGCGCCATCCCGACGCGGTCTTCGCGTACATGGGCGACCGGGCGATGTTCGAGCGCCATTTCGCCGCGATCCGGCCGGAACAGGCGCGCGTGACGCCGTTCGGCGACTTCGATTCCTACGTCGCATTCGTGCGCGGTCTGCACGTCGGGCTCGCTCCTTCGCGAGGCGCCGCATTCAATGCCGGACGTTCGGATACCAAGTTCGTCACCTACGCGGCCGCGGGCGCGGCAGCCGTGCTGGAAAACGTCCCGCCGTATGACGAGCATGCGGCGCACGCGCTGCTCTTTGGCGATGCAGACGAACTGCACGCCGCGCTGCAACGCCTTTACGACGATCGGTCACTCTTGCACGAGCTCGCGACGAGCGCGTTCAGCTGGGTGCGCGACGAACGCGGTGCCGCTCGCCTCGCCGCGCAGCGGGACGCGTTCTACCGCTCGCTCGTCCGCCACGAACCGGCCGCGCACGCGCCGCTGCCGGTCGATGAGGCATCCGCAGCGGCGACGCATCTCGCGGCCCTCGGCAAGCAGAAGCCGGAAGAGGCGCTCGCCCAGGCACGACGGATCGCGGATGCACATCCGGGCTACGCACAGGCGCGTCTCGCGATCGTGACGGCGCTCGACGCGCTCGGACACGTCGGCGAGCTGCTCGACGAGCTGCAACAATTCGAGTGGCCCGCCATTTACGCCGACAGCATCGAGGAGCTTCGCGCACGCGCCGAAGCCGCACGCAATCCGGCGGCGGCCGAAGCGCACATCGAAAGAATCCGCTCGCCGTTCACCCGGCTGCGGCTGCGCGCCCGTGGACAAGCCGATCGCGACGCATTCTTCCGCGCGATTCTCGACGAGCAGCCGTACGACTATTTCGCACTCTCCGCCGTCATCGCGCACCTCGAGCGCAACGACCCCGGTTCGCACGATCTGCAGGAGCTGTACGAGCGCGCCTGCCTCGTCGCGCCGGAAAACGTCCCCTCCGCACGCCGTCCAAAGTCACTCGAAAAGTTCCTCCCTGCATGAACGACTTCTCTCATGAATATGGCGTGTACGGCCTCGCCCTTCGCTCCAATCGCGCAATGGATGGTTTCGCACGCGCGGATGAAAACGCGCCGCGGGTGACGATCGACTTTGCCGGAGCGCCACAGGACGACGCCCCTTCGTCGCTCAAGGAGGCACCGTTCTACACGAACGGATTCGAGACTCTGTGGCACCGGCGCGACGGCTCCTGGCTGCTGCGCTATCTCGATGAGCGCGACGGCTCGTTCTGGACGACCGAGTACGACAGCGGCGGAACGCATCTCACGATTCGCTGGACCGCGGAGTCGCTGCTCGACGACATCCCGGCAGTGCTGCAGGGACCCGGCCTCGCGGCGGCGCTGCACCTGCGCGGCATTCCAATGCTGCACGCGTCCGTACTGGCAGTGGACGGCGGTGCGATCGCGTTGCTCGGCGCGCCGGGCGCGGGGAAATCGACCACGGCGGCGGCGTTCGTCGCGAATGGTTTCGCGTCGATGAGCGACGACCTCGCGGCGCTGGCAATCGACGGCACGTCCGTTCTCGTGCAGCCCGGCTACCCGCGCCTCCGCGCATTCGCCGACTCCGCGCGTGCCGCGGGGTTCGAGCCCGACGATCTGCCGCGCGTCTTCTCCGCCGAAGTGCTCGGGCCGAAACGGTACGTGACGCTCTCGCACGAGAACGGCACGTTCCAGCCGCACGCGCTTCCGCTGCGCGCGATCTATTACCTCCTGCCGCGCACCGCCGGCGGGAACGGCGCTCCCGCGATCGAATCGCTCTCGACGCGGCAGGCTTTGCCCGTGCTGCTGCAGAACCTCTACTCGACACGTTTTCTCGATGCCGAACGCCGCGTAACGCTGATTCGCACATTCGCGGGTCTCGCCGCAACCGTGGCCGTGCGCACGGTACAGGCGAACGACGATCTCGCGGCGCTGCCGCATCTCGTCGATGCGATCGCTGCCGACGCGTCGCGGATCGGACGGACGTCGTGAGCGCGACGGTGGAGTTTCTCGCCGCGGCCGTCCGCGTCGCGCTCGGAAGCTCCGAAGCGCTGGCGTGGCCTGAGGACGCCGATGTCGCCGAGCTGATCGCGGCCGCCGACCATCACGGCGTGCTGGTTCTCCTCGGCCGTGCGCTGCCGTCCATCGCCGCGCCAGCCGCGGTGCAGACGGCCATCCATCCGCTGATCCGCAACCGCACGGAGCGGGCGCTGATCCTGGTGCGGCAGCTCCGAACGCTCGTGCAGCTGCTCGACGGCGAAGGAATCGAAGTGCTGCCGGTGAAAGGGCCGGTGCTCGCCGCCACGGCGTACGGCGACGCCGCGATGCGCGGCGTGAGCGGCGATCTCGATCTGGTCGTCCGCGCTTCCGAGCTCGATCGCGCCGTGGCCATTCTCGAGACGATCCACTATCGGCGCGTCGAGCCGGCACTCGACGAACACGATCACGAGGAGTGGGCGAACGAAGCGCACCTCCTTCCGCGCTCCGCGTCGGAAGGCACGCTGGTCGAGCTGCACGCGGAACTGATCGGGAACTTCTACACGGCGCCGGTGGATCTCGACGCCGTCCTCGCGCGCTCGGCGCAACGGCCAATCCTCGGCGCGAGCTTCCGCATCATCGCGGCCGAGGATCTGATTCTTTATCTCTGCCTGCACGGCGCGCGGCACATGTGGAGCCGTCTGCTCTGGACGGCCGACGTCGCGGCGCTGTTGCGTCAGCGGGCGCAGATCGACTGGGCTGCGCTGCTCGAACGCGCGGATGCGATCGACGCAGGGCTCCGGCTCGCCGTGGGTCTGCGTCTGGCGGTCGATCTCTTCCACGCCGAAGTACCGGAACTCGTGCGGACACGATTGTTCCGCGCGCGCGTGATGCGCACCGCACGACTCGCGCGCCGGCAGATGGTCGCGACCTCGTTCGGCGTCAAGAGGCCGCCTCTTTTGATGCGCGCGCGCTGCGAGCTTGCCGTGCGCGAGACCGGCGCGCAGCGCCTGACGTGGCTTCGCAAACAGCTCGCTCCGAACGCGCGCGACCGCGCGATGATCGCGCTGCCGCGCGGCTTCGGATGGTTGCGCTGGATCATCCGCCCTTTTCGTCTGCTCGTCCGGTTCGGAGGCGCCGTGCCGATCCCGCACGGAGAGTCGCCACGCGAGGAACGGTGAGCATCCCGCATGAGGCATACTCGCGCTCGCGGGCAACGGCTTCGCGCAAGCCCGCTCGTGCGGCCGCGGCAGTCCGCCGCGTGAGGGAGAGCTAAACCACTTGCTGCGCGGCGCAACGATCATCTGCCTGGCTCCGATCGACTGGACCTTCAACTGGCAGCTCCCGCAGGAAGTCGCGTCGGCATTCGCCGCGAGCGGCAATCGTGTGCTGTTCGTCGAGAACACCGGCGTGCGGCGTCCTCTCGTCCGCGACGCCGCGCGCCTGCGTGCGCGCTTCACGAACTGGCGACGCGGCGTGAAGACGGTGCGGGAAGGGCTCGACGTTTTCTCTCCCCTCCTCCTCCCGCTTCCCTATTCGCGGCTGGCCGGCATGCTCAACGGACAGATCATGCGCCGCGCCGTGCGCCGCTGGCTCGGCAGGAACCGGTCGAAGACGCTGATCGTCATCACGTTCCTTCCCACTCCGCTCGCGCGCAACCTGATCCGCGCATTGCGGCCCGCGCTGGTCGTCTACTACTGCGCCGACCGCATCGCGCAAAGTTCGCCCGGCGCGCGGCGGGTGCAATCGTCGGAGCGCGAATTTTTGGCCGAAGCGGGCCTCGTGCTCGTCACCTCGCCGGGACTCCAGGCCATGGCAGAAGAGCAGGCCGCGCGCGTCGAATTTCTGCCGTGCGGCGTGCGCGCGAGCGACTTCGAGCGCGCCGCACGCGAGCGGACACCGGAAAGCGGATCGGCGATGTTCCGCGACCTCTCGCGTCCGATCGTCGGTTTTGCCGGGACGCTGCGCAACGAGCTCGATCTCGCCATGCTCGCTGAGATGGCCGAGCTCGCGCCCGACATCAACTTCGTCTTCGCCGGCCCCGCGCTGGCCGACCTCTCGCGACTGGCGGCGCTGCCGAACGTCACGATCATCGGCGCGCTCCCGCATCCCGAGGTCATCCGCCACGTCGTCCACTTCGACGCCGGCATGCTGCCGTACGTCCAAACTGTCTTCACCGCCGACGTGATGCCTGCGAAGTTGAAAGAGTACC
>DASVUA010000086.1:0-7887 GCA_036387295.1 Thermoanaerobaculia bacterium
GAGGAAGGGGCGCGTGTAGGTGTGCTTTCCATCGACGTCCAGCACCATGGTCCAGGTGCCGGTGACGTCGAGGTTCACATCGAGCGCCCACCACACCGCGGCGAGCGATGCGTCGTACGAGATCAGGCGGCCGTTGGCGACGGGGATCGTGTCGATGCTGCCGGGACGGCGCAGATGGAGCTCGTAGTGCGTGGTGGCGCCGACGTTCGCGACGTCCGCCTTGAAGTAAATCGTTTGAAGGCCGCGCAGGAACGTGCCGGTGTGCGGCGCGTCGTCGTACGGCGCGGGGCGGACGTTCTCGAACGAGACGGTGCTGAACGTCGCGCCGACCAGCGCGAACTCCGCGCTTTTCGGCGGCACGGGCGTGTCGAAGAACGAACGGCCCGGACGGCAGGGGCCGGCCATCGGCTCGAAGGCTTCGTTGTTGTACCGCACCTCGAAATGCGCGTGCGGCGCGGTGCTCATGCCGCTGCTGCCGACGAGACCGACCTGCGTGCCGGCCGCGACGAACGTGCCGACCGGCAGCATGCTGCCGCGGCGAAGGTGCACGTACTGCGTGGTCATGTTGTTCGCGTGACGGAGCGTGATGTAGTTCGCGCGCATCCCCGGATCGTTGCCGGTGTTCTCGTCCGGCTCACCGTCGCGCACGTCGATGACGGTGCCATCGAGCACGGCGAATACGGGAACGCCGATCTCCTGCTCGCGGAAACTGCGGATGTACGGATCGTGTCCTTCGTGGCGGTTGAACGTGAGGTCGGTGCAGTCGTAGTCGCGGCGAACGTCGCTCGGGTCGAGATCGACGTAATACGGAATCGAGAGATCGCCGCCATCGAGTGCGATCTGGCCTGCCACGGGATAAAGAAGGAGCGTCGACGGCCCATCGGTGATGATGCCGTTCTCGTCGGCTCCGACCTCGCGGGCAGCACCGTCGGCGGTGACCGCGCGCTCGCGGCGGCCCGGCTGCGGCGCGATCTCGATCGACGGAGCGTGCTCCATCTCTGGGGTCACGACAGGCGTCACATGCATTGCGCGCACGCGCACTTCGGACGCCTGTGCGGGAAGCACGAGCGTCAGCGTCACGGCGGCCATGAACATCTTCGAGTAGCTCATTTGGTCTGTTCCAGGGGTTCGGGATTGAACTGCACGCTGTCAGGAAAAACCGCGTTGCCGCGACACTTGTGCAACCCGCTTGCCGTGGTCAACGCTGTTTTTTCCCCTGAATCGCACTGCTCAGCGAAGAGGAGCGACGGCGGCGATCGGCTCCAGCCCCGCTGCAAGGGCATCGATGCACAAGCGGCCGTTCGTTCCAGCCGGATCGCTCGGAACGAACAGTTGCACTTCGTTCACCGTCTGCCCCGCGTGCGGGTTGTCGACCGTCAACTCGGTTCCTCCATCGATGCGGAACGTGAGGGCTCCGGGCGAGCGCCACCCCACCTCCACCGAATGCCAGCCGGAGCCGAGCTTCACCCAGTCGGAGCGGTTGCCGGTGCTGCCGTCGGGGTTGTATTGGACGAGCCGCACTTCCTTGTCGGTCGGATCGAGCTCCACGCGCGCCACCCGCGTGACGGTCGTGCCGCGACGCATCGTGAGGATGTAGAGGCCGTAGCTGTCGCCGCCTGTCACCCGGTCCGTGTTGATGTAGAAGCGCGAGTGGAGCATCGAGACCGGCGTGCCGGTCGGCGCGAGGTTGCGCGAGATGAACGTCCGGAGGTCGCCGCCGATCTCGAGGCCGCTGGGCCCTTCGTACGCGCAGCTCGACGCGACCTTCAGCCCTGCTTCTTCGCCGCGCCATCCCGGCAGGAGATCCGCCATCGGCATCGCACAGTTGAACGTGTCGCGCAGGCGCACGGCCGACTGCACCGGATCGTACTGAAAACGCTCGCCCGCGCCGAGGCGCCGCAGGACGTTGCGCGTCATCGCGGCGACGACCGGGTCGGCCGTCAGCGCGTTCGCCCAATCCTGCGTCCCGGCGTTGAAGACGACGCCGCCCTGCGCGTTGGTGAAAAGACCGATCGTCCCGTAGCCCGCTTCAGCCGGCACGGTGGCGAGGATGCGGTAGTTGAGCGGCGTGCCGTCGGAGCCGTCCGGCGTCGCGGCCAGACCGTTCGTTCCGCAATTGAAGAGGACGCCGTCCGTCTCCGCGCCGGCAGCGAGCTTGCCGAACTGCGCGCCGGGCTGCAGATTCAATCCTTCGAACACCCAGCTCGTCGCATCCGTGACGGTATAGCCGACGCGCTGCTCGATCGGCAGATTGCGCGCGCGATTCGTGTAGCCGCCGTGGCGGAACGACGCGCCGACCACCAGGTTCTCCGGACGGTTCACCGGCTCGGCGTAGAAGTTCACGGTCAGCAGCGAATCGTTGATGCCGTTCAGCGGATCGCGCGCCGCGTCTTTGTACGCGAGCATCGTCCTCCCCTCGTCGGCGAGCCGCACCTGCCACCACATCGTGTTGCCGCCGAAGACGGCGATGTGCCCGCCGTTCGCGCTGAACGTCTCGACGTTCGCGCGTGCCGTGGCCGTCCAGTACTCCGAGTGGCCGATCAGGACGAGCAGGTTGTACTGCGCGAGCAGGGTCGGATCTTCGAGATCGCTGTCGGTCACGACTTCGATGGCGATGTTGTTCGCCGTCGCGAAGTCGAGGAACTGCTTGTCCCATCGCGGAAAGCGCCCGAGACCGCTGTTGTCGTGATACGGGCGGTCATACGAAACCTCGCCCACGCGATTGGGCGAATTCGAGGGATAGACATTCAGATTGCCGAACGAGTTGTAGGCGAGATACGTGTGCGTCGACACCGCCACGACCGTCTTCGCGGTGCTCCCGGGCGCTGCCGGCGCGACGACGAAGAAGATGTACTTTTGGCCGAGGCCCGTGGGGAAGCGCGCCGCGTAATAGCCGCTCGGCCAGTTCGCCGGCACGTCGAGCGTCATGGTCACCGGCCAGCCGCAGCCGTCGGAGGAAAGTCCGGTGCAATCGCGCGCTGCAGACGTGAGATTCGGAACGGTGCGCAGCACCGTGTCGGGACTGGCGAGATTCACGATCTCGACCGCGAACGGAGTGCTGCTCGTCGCGATGTGAAAGTTGATCGACGAGCCCTGCACGACGCTGGTCCGATCCGCATAGCCCCCTTGCGTGTAGAGCACGTTCGTCGTGATCGATGGATGCCGCGCCGCGCGCCGGCGGGCCGCTTCGACATCGGATGTTGCAGCAAAGACACAGAGAAACGACAGCAGGAACGCGGCGCGTGAGTGTGGCATCGGGGCTCTCTCCAGGGGGTGATGTTCGATGAGAAGGGGAAACGGTGCTGCGTTACGGACGAGCTGGCGAATTTGCAAGCGGTCTGCCGGACCGGGTTGCGGTCGCGAGCGCACCGTTCAGAACCGGAGCCCACGTCGCATAGCCGCGCTCGTTCGGATGGAAGCGGTCGGGGTGGAACAACGACCGGTCGCGGCGGAACAGCGGACCGGTTTCGGCCGCGATCGGCGCGAACGTGAGCCCGAGCCCGTTCGCCTCTTCGATGAACATCTCGTTCACCCGTTTCGTCCGCCACGATGCGATGCCTCGCAGGAGCCGAGGCACGCGCGGCGGCGAGCCCATGTCGGGCGAGCCGGTGATCACGATGGCGACGTCCGGATTCGCAGCGCGCAACCTCCGCACGATCTCCTGCAGGCTCTTGCGCATCGAGCGGACGGAGGTGAGATGCGTGACGTCGTTGGCGCCGACGGACAGCAGCACGGCGTCGGCGCGGATCCGTTCGGCGCCGGGGAGTTGCTCTTCGAGGACGTCTTTCGTTCTCGCTCCCGACACCGCGTAATTGAGCATCGTGACGCGGCGCTCGCGCCCCAGTTCCCGCGCCGTCGTCATGGCAATGCCCTGGTCGTAATCGGCGCCGACGCCTGCAGCCGTGCTGTCGCCGAGGACGACGTACGTGAACGGAGTGCCATTGCTGTTGCCGACCACGACCGCGTCGCGCGACATCGCGAGCACTGCAACCAGCGCCAACGCGATCACCTCGTCACCTTCTCATACAGTTCCCCGAGCCGCGCCAGCCACGCCTCGGCCGAGAATTCGCGCTGCGACCGCTCGCGCGCCGCCGCGCTCATCCGCGCCATCGCACCGCGATCCGCCAGCAACGCCGCGATCGCCGTCGCCAGCGCTCCTGCGTCGCCCGGCGGCACGAGCGTCCCCGTCACCCCTGGCGTCACGATCTCCGGGATGCCTCCGACGCGCGAAGCGATCACCGGCAGCCCCGCCGCCATCGCTTCGAGCAGCACGGTCGGAAACGCATCGGCGAGACTCGGATGAACGAACAGATCGCAACCGGCGAGAAGCGCGTCGACATCGGTGCGGAAGCCGGCCCACCGGACGCGCGCGCCTGCACCATGTTTCACCGCGAGTTGCCGGAACACCTCTTCGTTCGGACCGCCGCCGACGATCAGAAAGTACGCGCCGGGGACGCGCTGCACCGTCTCGAGCAGCACCTCGATTCCCTTCGCCGGGCGGAGCACCGAGACGGTGACGAGAATCGGCGCGCCAGCGGGGATGTCGAACTCGCGCTCCAGCCGTGCGCGGGTCTCGGCCGGATCGCGCTGAAAGCGGCCGAGCTCGATTCCGTTGTGGACGACCTGCACTTTCTCCGGGCGCAGGGCGCCTCCTTCGAGATACGTCTGGCGCAATGCATCCGAGACGGCGATCACTCCGTTCGACCAGCGATTGAGCACGAACCGCAGTACGCGGTCACGCAGATCGGTGGCGATGCGGAAGAGCAGCGTCTTCTTGAACTCGCGCGTTGCGGCCGGAGCGACGTGCAACGAGGCATACGACGGGATGCCGGTCGAGCGCGTCAGCAGCGCACTCCAGATCGCCGAATACGTGAGATGCGCGTGCACGACGTCGATCTGCTCGCGCTTCACGAAGTCCTCGAGGCGCCGGAACGCCGCGCGATCGCGCAGGTTGCGCGCGCCGACTTCGAACAACGGGACGCCGAGGCGGCGCAGCTCGTGTTCCACGCCACTGTTTTCGAACTTGCCGTGGCAGGCGACATAGAGCTGGAAGCGGGAGCGGTCGAGGGAGCGGGCGAACGGAATGGCGAGCCCTTCCGCACCGCCGATTCCGAGCGTATCGAGCAGCCACAACAGGCGAACGGGAGATGAGCTGGCGGCCACGCGAGCGCGACAGTGCAACGCTGCTGCCGTCGCGCAATCGGACGCCGCGTCGAATCCCATTTACCGTTATTTGGCGATGATTTTGCAGCGTGGCCCGATGCGCGTCAGAGAGACCGCACAGCAAAACGCAATCACTGATCACGGAAGTCGCGAGTCAACGCAGGGTCCCCATGTCTGATTATCATTTTGAATACGAAGCCGCGCGGTACAGCGGGATGTCCCCCGCAGAAAAGGCGGCTGAGCGCAAGCTGCGGAGCCGAGTCAAAGGAATCATTTTTCCCGACGACACCGGGTCAGGCGCCGGCGCCTATTACTACGACCTGGTGACGCGTCATCCGGTCGGCGCACGCGTCAAGCGGGCGATCGACCTCCTTGCCTCCACGGCCATCATCACGGCACTCGTGCCGGTGTTCCTCGTCATCATGGCGCTCATCAAGCTGACGAGCCGCGGCCCGATCATCTTCCGCCAGCGCCGTATCGGGTTCCGCTGCAATCAGTTCGAAATGTACAAGTTCCGCACGATGTGCGTTGACGCCGACAGCATGACGAGCGGCAACGGCGAAGCCTTCGTGAAGCCGAAGAACGATCCGCGCGTGACGAAGGTCGGCCGCATCCTTCGTAAATACAGCCTCGACGAGCTGCCGCAGCTCTTCAACGTGCTGGAAGGAACGATGAGCCTCGTCGGACCGCGCCCGCTGCGCGAGATCGATCTCGCGAAACTGCCGCGCCGCTCGATGGTTCGCCGCTTCGCCACGCCTCCCGGCATCACCGGCCTCTGGCAGGTCAGCGGCCGCAGCGACATGGTCGGCTACAAAGGGCTGCAGCTCGATCGCGAATACGTCGACCGCTGGAGCCTCTCCCTCGATTTCGAAATCCTGCTGCGCACCGTTGAAGTGGTATTCACCGGAAAGGGCGCGGAGTAATGTCGTCGGGGCCGCTGCGCGCCGAGCACGAACGAAAGCCGGCCGCGCGCGCAACGACCACCGTTCACACGATGGAGGAAGAGCAGACGAAGACGGCCGGCACCGCCTCACCCGCGGCCGAGCCGCGCGTCCGCGGCGCGATCGCCGTGCTGATGCTGCGGTTCCCGCATCTCGCCGACACGTTTCTGCTCCGCGAGATCAACGAGCTCGAACGGCAGGGACAGCCGGTCATCGTCGTCCCGGCGCTCTACGGCCAGCAGAAAGTCATCCACGAGGAAGCAAAGCCGTGGATCAGCCGCGCGATGTTCACGCCGCTGTTGTCGTGGGCCATCCTCCGCTCCAATCTCTCGGTCTTCTTCAAGCAGCCGTCGAACTATCTGAAGATCCTGCTGACGCTGATCGGCGGCACCGCGATCCGTCCGTCGACGCTGCTGCGCACGCTCGCCCTCTTCCCCAAGTCGGTGCACCTCGCGACCATTCTTCCGGAGCGCGGCGTGCGTCACCTGCACGCGCACTTTGCGACGCACGCGACGACGATGGCGTACATCATCTCGGCGCTCACCGGCATCACCTACAGCTTCACCGTGCATGGTCCGGACGTCTTCGTCCACCGTCTCCTCCTGCGCGAGAAGATCAAGAAGGCGAAGTTCATCCGGACGATTTCGATCTTCAATAAGGCCTTTCTCTCCGGTCTCTACCCGGAGGAGACGTACGGGAAGATGGAAGTGGTGCGGACCGGCGTGAAGCCGGACGTCTACGAAGAAGCGGCCGAGGAGCACGCGAACACGAACGAACGCCCGCTGATCCTTTCGGTGGCCGATCTGACGCCGAGCCGCGGCTTTCCGTACCTCGTCGATGCCTGCGCGCGGCTGGTGAAAGCGGGCGTCGAGGTCGAGTGCCGCATCGTCGGTGAAGGCCCTCTGCGCCCGCTCACCGAACAGTGGATCGCCGAGACCGGAATCAGCGATTCGGTCCGTCTCCTCGGCGCGCTGCCGCAGCACGAAGTGGCGCAGCTGATGGGCAAGACCGACATCTTCGTCTTTCCGAGCATCGTCGCCTCTGACGGCCAGATGGATGGCATTCCGATCTCGCTCATGGAAGCGATGGCCGCCGGCAAACCTGTGATCGCGGCTTCGATCTCCGGCATCCCGGAGCTCGTGCGCCACGAGTCGAACGGACTGCTCGTCGACGCCGCACATCCGGAGCGTGTGGCGCAGGCGATCACTCGCCTGGTGCGCGATCCGGCGCTGCGCGAGCGGATGGGACGTGCCGGACGGCAGAAAGTGCGGCAATCGTTCGATCTCACGCGCAACATTGCGGCGCTCATCACGCTTCTCGATCGCGAAGATCTGACCGACACGCTTACGCAGCCCGCCTCGGAGCGCATTGCCGCGCTGAACTGGTCGCGGCTCAATGCGACGGCCATCGGCGTCCGCCGCGTTCACGATCGCACCGACGCGTTCGTGGCGGAGGTCACGCTCAGCGACGGCGTCGCCAAACGCGATGTGATCGTGCGCCAGCCGTGGAGCGACTATGAAGACGTGTCGCCGCTCGACTGCGCACGCCACGAGTTCGAAGTCATCTCGACTCTCACCCAGACGCTCGGTGCCGACGAAGGCGAGCGGACCTCGGGCGGCACGCGTTACTCCGTTCCCCGCCTGCTGATGTTCGACGAGCCGAACGCCGCGCTCGTGATCGAGCGCGCCGACGGACGCTCGCTCGCCAGCATCGTCGAAGCTCCGCGCCGCGGTGCCGGCGACGCCGTGCGCAAAGCAGGCGCGTGGCTGCGTCTCATGCAGAA
>DASVUA010000087.1:0-2670 GCA_036387295.1 Thermoanaerobaculia bacterium
TGCTGCGGAGAACGAGGTAGTGCGTCGCCTCGTCCCGCTCGCCGGTGGGGCGCCAGTCGATGCGTACCCGTCCATCGAGGCCACTGATGGATGTCACTTCCGGCACCGCCGGCGCGTGTGCGCGGGGCAACGGGACAGTGAGAATCTGTGAGGCCGGCGAGACCTGGCCATCGAGCGCGATGGCGAAGACGCGGTACTTCATCACTCCGATCACACCGACCGGCAGCTTGTCGTCGTAGCGCGGCTCGGTCGACGGCGTGCCGGTCATGATGGTCCACTTGCCGTCACCCGCGTCACGCTCGACGCGGTAGCCCTGCAGTTCCGCCCCTTCGACGGCGTTCCAGCTCAGCAGAATGCGGCCGGTTTTCCGTTCACCGACCAATTCAGCCGGTGCGGCGGGCGGTTTCGCTCCGCGGGCGATGGCAACGGAGGCAAGCGATGGGCCGCCTTCTTCGCCGCGCTTGTTGATCGCAATGACCTGGTAGTAGTTCGTCGAGCCGGTGCGCGGCGTCGTGTCGATGTACTCGCGCGCGGTGATGAGCGCGGGCGTGATGCGCGTGTACGGCCCGCCGATGTTCGGCGCGCGCAGCACCGCAAAGCCGGCGGTGTTCGCATTGCGCTCCTTCTCCCACGTCACCCGAATCGAGCCCGCCTTGGCGTCGGCGGTGACGTTGCGCGGCGGATCGAGCGCGGTGAAATCAGGGACGAACACATTCGCCGGCTGCGACGGCACGCTCTCGGTACCGAAGACGTTACGGCTCACGACTGCATAGGTCACCTGTGCTTCGACCGCGGGCGGTTTCGGATCGTCGAACAGCAAGTCGGTTCCTGTCGCGCGGACGACCGGGCGTGGCGAGACGCGCGTCCATGTCTTGCCGTCCGAGCGGACGAGCAGATACGAAACCGCGACTGCTTCGAGCTGCGCTGGTTTCGCGGGCGCTTGTGCGGTGATCGTCACCCCCTGCCGCGTCACGTTCGAGACGAGGTTCGCCGGCGGCCGCGGTGCGACCGGCGCTTCATCACGTGAAACCGGACGGCTGGTGCCGACCGGCTCCGCGCGGCTTCCGTGCAAGGCCTCGACTGAATACGTCGCCGGCGCGGCCGGAGGATCGGCATCGCGGAGCCCCAGCCCGAGCGCGCGTGCAAAATCGAAATTCACCGCGGCGGAGGCCATGAGCAGCCCGAGCGGCTGTGGCTGCGCGCTCATCTGCGCGCGCATCTGCCGCAATGCCTTTTGTTCTTCCGCCGTCAGCCGCGCCATCGCTTCCGGATCGTCGGTCACGCGGCGCGATCCGGCGAGCGTCACGGTCTGTCCGCCTGCAGTGCGGCGGATGCGAAACCCGTTCGGCGGCAATGCGTTCTTCGGCGCAATCCACATCACGAGAATGCCGCCGCGTCCATCGCTCGACACCGCGATCGAAGACTCGGCCGCGTGCAATGCGGTCGAGAGAAAGCCGCAGATCAGCAGTGCGGCAGAAAAAAGTTTGCGGGTCATTGAAAAGCTCCTAGATGCACGCGCTCACGTCCGTCCCGATCGAGGTGACGCCGAGGTCGATGCCGACGTAGATCGATCCGCAGGCGGAGAACGGTGGCAGCGACACGGCCACCGCCACACCTGCATTGATGCCGATGCCGAAGTCGGAACCGAACGCGCGCACGCCCGCGCGGCCGTTCACCGTCGCCCCGTAATTGCCGCCGATCGTGAATGGATCGAGGCTGAGCCGCAGTCCGACCGTCGAGCTGCCACCGACTTCCACGAAGCCGCCGAAGCCGGCGATGTCGCCTGCATAGCGAAGGTGAAAGTCAGCAGTGACTCCTGTCCTGATCCCGCTCGCATCGGCCATCAGATGGCCGCGGCCGTTGAACACCAGCACCTTCACCGCGATCGGGTTCGCCTCACTGCCAAGCCAGACGTGCCATCCATCCGAACCGAAGTGGAGACTGACCGCCGCCGTCTTGCAGGGGTCGGAGCCGGGGTCCGCATTGACGATGATCTGGTCGCCGGCGAAGTTGTACTTCACGCCGAAGCCGGCATCGAACGATCCCCCCGCGTATTGAATGCAGCCTTTCGCATGCGGCTCGCCGCGCTCGCGCGACAGCAGCCATGCCGAGACGTCGAAGCGCACGCCGGTGCGGGTGTCGATGGTGAGCGTGCCGTCGGCGAAGACGGTGAACCCGCCGTCATGGGTGGTGCCGACCTTCACGCTCGCCGAGAAGAGATAACCGGTGCCGGCCGATGGGCGGACGTCGGTGATCTTCTTCGTTGGATTCAGGGAATCGAGCGGCACTCGGTACGCGATGCCGCCGCCGATGCCGAACAGGCCGAGGGGCGTCGGCGCGAATGCGATCGGCGCCGGGAAAGTCATCGACGCGCGCGCAAGCCAGTAACTGCCGCCCTCGAGCGAAGGATCGTTTCCGTAGAGGAACGCCGCATCGACGGAAACGGAGCCGACGATCTCGAGGCCGCCCGCACCGGCGAAGCGATACGTGCTCCCTTCCATCTGCCAGCCGAGCGTCGCGTGAGCGATGACGGTCGGCGAGCCTTCCGGAAAACTGAAATCGATGTTCATCTCACCGACGTCGACACCGCCCATGCGATAGCCGCCGCCGACAGCGCGATCGAGCTTGAAGCGGATGTCGCTCGCCTCCGCCTGCAGCACATTCGCAAAG
>DASVUA010000088.1:0-12264 GCA_036387295.1 Thermoanaerobaculia bacterium
CGTTCCGTTGTCGATGATCGAGGCAAAGGCCCAGATGTTGCCGCCGGTGACTTCGATCTTGATCGAGGCGTTTTCCTTCGAGCCGAGGGAGATGTCCGGCGCGACGATGCTCTCGAACGCCTTGAGCGTGAACGGCATGTCGATCACGGAGCGGCCAGTCGCCGAGTCGAGGACTCTGACGGTGACCGAGACCTGAGCGTCACTGACGTTCGTGAGGCCGATGTTCGTGCGGTACTTGCTGTTCTTGCGGACGCCCGGGATGAGCGCCGGCTTGTTCGGTTTGACGTTGGCCTGAGCAGCCGCGAAGCCGCGGATACCCTGACCGAACGTCTTGCCGCTGCCGTCGTCGCTGTACGTGCGGGCGAACATCATCGGGAAGACGGATGCATCGATGCTGGTCGGCACGCTCACGCGCAGCATGCCGATACCGTCCGGCACGTTGCTGAATACACCCTGCTTGAGCACGTCGTCGTACTGCAGGAACTCGCCGGCGCCGATCGGAACCGCCATCGCTTCACCCTTCTTCGTACCGGTGCCGTCAAAGTACGCGAGGTCGACGGTCACGGTGCGGGAGTTCGGGTTGAAGACGGTGACGTCGCTACGCCAGTCGCCGATGTGTCCCACGCCCGGCAGGATGCCGGTGCGGAAGTCGGGCGAAGCGAGCTCGCTCTCACGAACGGCCTGCATGTAGACCGGATCGTTCGAGCCGCCGTCGATGTAAGAAGCGTAAGCAACCAGGCGCTGACCGTCCGGAACACTGAGCTCGACGCTGAACGGACGATCCGGGCTGATGTTCGGAACACCTTCGGCAGCGTTGAACTGCAGGAGCTGGAACGGCTGGACCTGACGCGAGAACTGGCCGACTTTCAGACCGCGGTCGTCATAGACCACCATCGTCACCGGCATCACCTGCGTGTTCGGGTTCACGAGGCCGATGTTCGTGCGGTAGCGAACCGTCGCACGGAGACCAGCAAGGAAGTACTTGCCCGTCTCGCCCGCGGCGCCGCCACCAGCCTGATCGAGACGAATGGCCGGGATGAACTGGCCGAACGTACCGGCTTCGGTCTGGTTGTAGGTGCGCGTCCAGATCTGCGGAGCGATCGCCGAGCGGGCGGTGATGATCACCGGACCGGAGTCGCTGCCGTTCGTGAAGCGGCCCATGAAGTCTTCGTAGATCGCCGTCGAGTCGAACATCTCGATCGTGCGGTTCATGTCGCGCAGAGTCGCCGTCATGACGAGCGGCTTGCTCGGCGAAACGTTCGGATCGGGGTTGTAGATCTGCACGTCCGTACGCCAGACGCTGCCACCCTGACCACCGATGTGCGTCACGACCGGGAGGAGGTAACGATACTCGGGGGTGTCGGTGACGGTGATCGTACCGACCGTGAACGACGTAGGCGCGGTGCTCGCCGCCTCGGCGTTGCGGGCCGTGACACGGACGTTGAACGTGCCGGTCTTGGTGAACGTGTGCGTGATCGAGGTGGTCTTGCCGACCACGCTCGCCTGCGAGTGGTCGACCGCCGTGCCGTCGTTGAAGTCCCACGACCAGCCGCTGCTGTTGATGTTCGCGTTGACGGTGAACGTCACCGGCGAATTCTTCGCACCAGCGGACGGGAAGGCAGCGTAGGCGAGGATCGGCGTCGGGAGATCCGGGACGCTCGTGAACGGAACGTCGGCCGTAATGGTGACGCCGTTCGGAACGTTCGTGTTGTAGACCTTCAGCGTGACGCGAGCCGAGTTGCGCGCGGTCGTGTAGGTGTGCGTCGCTTGGCGCGTGGTCGCGACCGGGGTGCCGTCACCGAAGTTCCACTCGTAGCGGTCGCACGCCTGGAACGTGTATCCGAACGCGTTGGCGGTGAAGGTGATGGTTTCGTTGAGAGCGCAGGGGGTGCTGGAACCGTTGCCGCACTTGCTCTGCGCACCACCGAACTCCATGCTCAGGAGCTCCTGCGGAACCGAGCCGTTGCATGACTGCGTGCCGCCCTGAACGATGTTCAGTGTCTGAGAGACCGGCGTCGACTGACCGTTGGGGTTCGAGACGACGAGCGTCACCGTGTGGTTGCCGGTCGTGTTGAACGTGTACTTCGGCGTCTTCAGCGCGGACTGCTCGGTATCGAACGTCCATGCCGCGGTATCGCAGCCGAGGAGCGGTGATGCCGCGCGGCGACCGCTGAATGTGATCTGCTCGCCCGTCTTGCACGGGACCGTCGGGCTGCAACCCTGGTTGCCGCTGTACGTGAAGTTGATGGCAACCGGCGTGACGCATTCTTCACCGCCGCCGCCACCGCCGCCGATCGCGAGGCTGCGCGTCCACGTACCTGTGCCATTGGTCGGGTTGTTGTTCTTGATCGTCAGAGTGACGTTGTAGGTCCGGCCGGTCGTCGCATAGATGTGCGTCGGAGACCGCTCCGAAGACGTCGTGTTGTCGCCGAAGTTCCAGGTGAAGGTGTCGCACGCCTGGAAGTGAACCGGGAAGATGCTCGCTTCGAAGCGGATCGGCGTACCTGCCGCACAGGTGGTGCAGTCGACGGCGATGGTGACGGAACCCTGGTCGGGAACCGGACCGCAGGTCGAAGCGGCAACGGTGAACGGCAGCGTCGTCTCGACGTTGTACGCCGTTTCTTTCGCGGTGACCGTGTAGTCGCCCGCGGTCGACGGGGTGAACGTCACCGAGAGACCGTTGGCGTTCGGCGTCACCGTAACAGGCGTGCCGTTCCGGCGGACAGACCACTGCAGATTCCAACCAGCGGTCGAGCCGCCCGTGGACAGAGAGCTCGCGGTGACCGTGCAAGGCTCACCGGCGTTGATGCAACCGGCAGTTTTCGTCAATCCGATATTCGGGATCGACAGCTTCATCTGCGCCGAGTAGCTCGGGAACATCGGCACTGACGCCGCGTCGACCGTGATCTGCAGCTTGACGTACTTGCCGTCCGGGCTCGGGCTCTTCGGAACGCGGAACGGCGGGATCTCGCCGACAGGGACGGTCTCCGACTGCGTCTCGACGATGGCGTCGGCGGCGATGCCGGAAGTCGCAGTGTTGTTGAGCGACCAGGTGACCGTCCACTGCGTCGCCGTCACCGTACGGGGAACCGACGTGACACGCGACTGCGCGTTGAAGATGTACTCCGTGCCGGAAGTGACCGGCGGGAGGATCGTCGCGGTGAACGGACGCACCGAGTACGAGACGTTGTTGATGGTCGATTTGAACGGAGTGCCCGTCGTCGTGAACGTGCTCGCGTTGTACTTGCCGTAGTAGGCGTTGAATGCGAGCGTGTGTGCGCCGAGCGCACCGACACCCATCTTGCCGGTGGGTGAGCTCTTCGTTTCGACGTTGTCGATCACCCAGCCGGCATAGTGACCTTCCACTACGCCGTCGGACGCGTCGGCAAACTCGTCACCGAGGACGAGATCGAAGTCGGTCCGGTTCTCCTGCGTGATCGCGGCAGCGATGCCGGGAACGGTGATGCGCGCCTTCGGGACCTTCATCGTGACGCTGATCTCGTCGCTGATCGAAGCGTCGCTCGAGACCGAGGCCTTGACGGTCTTGGCCGCCGCGACCTGCGCGGCAGTCGACAGACCGGTGTACTGGAACGGCACGTCCACGTTCAACGGGCTGGACGCGTGGTTCGCGGTGCCGGCATCGGGATTCCCGAAGTCCCAGTCGATCGAGTAGTTGGCGTTCGAGTTGGAAGTGGCTTTGAACTTCAGGAGGTCGCCGTAGAACGGGCCGTTCTCGGTTGCACGGGAGTTCGGATTGGTCGTGCCGAACGTCGTGGCCGTCATCGCCGCGGAGATGGACTCACCCGCCTGAAGCTCGAAGACGTCGCCGAGACCGCCGCCACTGTAGACGAGGTAAACCTTGTTGCCGACCGGCACGAGCGTCGCGTCCTGTCCATCGAACGTCAACTGGAAGGAGAGCGTGACGTACGCCGGGTCGGAGTTCCGTGCGTAGTATTTGCGGAAGAAGTCATTCAGTTCGAGACGGCGGGGGGTGCCGCCCTCGACCTTGAGAAGAACGACGTCGCCGCCGTTCGGGCTACCGCTGTACTGTCCGACCACTGAGACGTATCCGCCGGCGGCCGAGATGGAGACGGCGTTGAACGGCGCGCCATAGACGTCATAGGTGTGGCGCGTACCGGCCGGGGTGATCTTCCAGACGGTGTTCGAAGAGACGGTCTTCGACTTCTCGGCGACCCACAGGTTGCCACTCTCGTCGAACGCCATGTCCGCGAAGGACTTGGTGGTATCGCTGGGCGAGTAGGTGTTGAGTGCCGCACCGCCGCTGATGAACGAGCTGTAGTCGTAAATGCGAAGTTTGCCGTCGCCGCCATGGAGGGCGAGACGCCGGGAGTCCTCGTGTTTCGCCCAGCCGAGGAGCGCGGTCGAGCCGTCGGCAGCGTTGCGGCTCGCAACGAGCGGCGGAACCCAGCGCGCGCCATCCGGCTCAGCCGGACGGATCACCTGGGGCGAAGAGACGTCGAAGATGACCGTCGAACCAGACTTGGAGGGCGCCGCTGAGGCAACCGCGTAGTACTTGTTGTTGACCTTCAGCGAGAACAGCTCGGAGGGGATGAACGGCGTCGCGCCCCTGATCTGCGTGACATAGGAAGCCGCGGTGCCGTCGGTCTTGCCGGTGTCGAGGGCAAGGCCCCACCCGAAGTGGATGGTCGAGACGTAGATGTAGCCGCGGTCGTCCATGTCGAAGTCTTCGAGCATGATCTGGCTGTCGGGCTGAGTGATCGTCCACTCGGAATCGATGCTCTCGGCGTAGAAGTACTGGTCCGCGCGCGTGACTTTCTCGAACGGAACACGCCCGCCCCAGCCGACTTTGGGCAGTGGCGTGATCGCAAACGCGTTCGGCGCGTTCACCAGTCCGCTTGCAAGCTTGGACGTGAAGAACGTGTCCATCTTGTAGGCGACGACCGTCTCTCCAATCCAGAACAGCATTCGATTCTGATCTGGGTACGTGCGAACGCCGCGAGCGCGAAGAGTGCGCATGCCGAGGTTCTGCACGTTGCCGGTCGTCGAAGAGTCGAGGAAACGACCCACGTGCCGGACGAGCGGATCACTGAAGGGATACGTGAGCTTCCCTTTGGCGGTTCCGACGCACGTCGTGCACGGAACCGGCGTGTTTTTGCCCGGCAGCGACCAGGTCTGCGCGAAGGCCGGCGACACGAACGTCGCAAGCACCAGCAGGGCAATGGAGATTTTGAACGAAAACTTCAAGTTGACACCCCCGGAGTATTTGGAATCGGAGAACCGACACCTTACGGACAAGAGAGAGGACGAAACAGGATTCGACGAACCGGACGATGGATTCGCAGTTATTGTAAGGGAAACGCCTTGGAATACAACTGCTTTTTTCTTGAATCCACCGGCGATCTGAATCGAACGATGGAGCCAAAAAAAAAGGCGGGCCGGCGAACCGGCCCGCCTCACGGCGAATTGCCTATACAGCAGGATTACGGGGTAACGTTGTCCGCCGGTCCGATGATGGCGACGCCACCCGGATCAACTTCCGACAGTTCGGCTTCCGGCGTGCAGCCGTTGCCGAGCCACGCGGCGTCGAAGTCGACAGAGTAACGACCCTCGGCGCGCATGGAGACGACGACCCAGTTCTGGCTGGCGATATCGCCAGCCGGACCAGCAGCACCGTCATCTTCATCGTTGTCGAGGTTCATGTAGACCCAACCAGCGATCGCGTCTTCGAACGCTTCCGGGAACGTCTCCTGGTCGCCGCCGAATTCATACAGGCCGGTTTCCGGCAGCGTGAACTCGAGCGTGATCGGGGGCGAGATCGGACCCTGCGCAGGCGCAGCGCCAACCGCGTTCTCTTCTTCGTCGAAGGTCACGAACTCAGTGACCTGCGTGATGTTGTTCGGCGAAACCGCACCAGAACCGGTGCAAGCAGCGGCGCCGGTCACGGAACCTTCACGCCAGATCTTGTAGAACGTCTCGAAGCTGCCCGTACCGCCGTTGATGAAGCGGGCGGCGAACTGCGACGGGAGCGGCTGACGGCGGTCAGCCGTCGGGGTGCCCGCGGCCTGGTAACGGCCATAGAACGTACGGTCGAAGTTCGTGACCGTACCGTCGCTCGGCGTACCACCCTCGGGGACTGCGCGGATGTGGACCAGCGGGTTGCCCTGGGCGAAGTTCTGACCAGAGTTGACCTGCTGATAGTCGCCGATGAGAACGTTGTCGAACAGCGCTTCACCGGTGCCCACGAAGTAGCCCGGATCGCTGGGCAGCTGCGTGCCGCAACGGCTGGCGACGTCGATCGTCGCGTAACCGATGGCGTTCGCATTGCGGCGGCCCGGGTTGGCGCGGTTGGCAAGGCTCGAACCGATGTTGTTGCAGGCGGGGAACGAACCGAGCGCCGGGATGGTGCCGACGGTGAACGCCTGCTGCATGCGGGTGCGGTACGCCGCACCGACATCGACAGGCAGGAAGCGGCAGCTTTCCTCGTTCACGAGAACGTTGTCGTCGGAGAATTCACCCTCCGGCGAACCGTTGTCCTCGAAGCCGGTGCCACGCGCAGGCGCAATCTGGCCAAGCGCGATGACGTCGTACAGGTTGATGCTCTGCACGTCATAACCGGTGAGGTACACGTTGAAGTCGATGACCGGGTACGAGAAGTCGGTCCACAGCGTGATGTGGGCGATCTGCTCGACATTCGACGTGTTCGTGATCGTGAAAATGGTCTGCTCGCCAGCGCGCGAGGCCAGATCGACCTCGAAGTACGGCAGCAGCAGCGTGGCAGCCGGCGCAACGCCGATGTCGCAGCTGTCGTCGTTGTTCGTGGTCGCCGGAGCGCCAGTCGGGAACGTCGCGTTAGTGGCGACTCCCGAAGGTCTCGCGAACGCCGAGCCTGCAACCACGAGCGTGGCCAACAGAGCCCAAACGGTAAGTTTCTTCATTTCTATCTCCTACACTTCCAACTTTGATTAGTGAAAACGAACGAAGGCTTGGCTCACCCAATCCAGACGATACGATCACCTCCGTATTCAGTTTTGCTATTTCGTCATGTACACGAAACTTGGCGGCGTGTGGCTTAACTGCTCAAAAGTAGGCCGAAATATTCTAGAAGTCAATACCCTCGGGGCTAGTTTATGCGATTGCGCCATATCCGGTCCGAGGATTCTTCGGAATATACTCGCCATTCGACGGTAGTGCAACCTCAATCTTAAGACTTTCCTGTCGGCTGCGTCGTACCACGGTTCAAAAAGACCTCGACCTTGCCGTTTTTCCGGGAGAACGAGGTTCCCGACTCCGCTTCGTACATCATGATCACGTCCGGACGCTTATCTGCATTCACATCCGCAACCATGATGTCGTAGTGACGCTGTGTCCCCAGGTCGAGCCCTTCGAGCTGCGCCGCCCGGAATCCACCCTTGCCATCACCGAGAAGAATGTTGAAGCGACGGGCGAGACGATCAGTATAAATAATATCTTCTTTCCCGTCACCATCGAAATCGCCGTGACTCAGACCGCTGATCGATGTTGCCCCTTTTCCGCCCCAGCGGACGATCGGAGTGCGCTTCGCCGTTCCATCGGCGTTCCAGCTGATCCGGTCGAGTCCCGCGGCACGGTCGAGCGGCGGCGGCGGCGCGACTTTCGGATCGACGCCCGGCACCCAGCGCCTCGTGAACGAGACGATCGCATCGTCGCGGTCGCGTGAGGTGAAGCGGCCGGCCGTCGTGGCCCAGTAGTAGGAACGGAACGGAATGAGCTCCCCTCCTCCGGCGACGAGTTCGTATTGCTTCGGCCCTTTGCTGAGGTACATCGTCTCGGTGCCGTTGAAGTAGACGTTCGAGCCGACGAAGTCGGGATAGGCGTCGCCGTTGAACTCACCGGAGGCGAGCCAGTCGCCGCTGACGCGCTGCTTCATCTCGGCGATGTTGAGTCCTTCCCATTTCTCGCCCTTGTCGCGGTTGAGGTACGCGCGCAGGTTGCTGAAGCCGAGCGGCCCGAGCTTGCTGCCGCGAGCGAGCGGCCCTTCGCTGATCGCGACGACGTCCATCCAGCCGTCGGCATCGACGTCGCGCGCGAGAATCCGCCGCGTCGGGTAGTTCGTGATCCGTTGCACCTCGCGGAAGTTGCCTTTACCGTCGTGGAGAAGGACGACGACGCCGCTGAGGTGGACGCCGAACGCGAGGTCCATCACCTTGTCTTTATTGAAGTCGGCCGCGACGACGCTGCCGTAGTTGAGGCGCGCGGGCCATTTGGTCGCCCAGAACTTCCAGTTTCCCTTGCTGTCGCCGAGGAACACCGACGGGACGATGCGCCCGGCGCGCTCCGGCGGCAGGACGATGTCGACGTGACCGTCGCCATTCATGTCCGCCACGGCGAGCGAGTTCCGCCACGAACCATCGACAGGAAGGCCGTTGGAGGCGCTCTCGAAACGCAGGCCCGTCGTCGACGGCGGCACCTCGAGCGGTGAGAACTCGTGACGGATCGAGTCGAGATACTCGATCTGGGAGGCGTCGAGGTTCCGGTAGTTCCCCTCCGGCTCCTCTTCCGGGTCTTCGCTCGGCGCCGGCGTGTCGATCTCCTCGATCCACGCCCAGACGTACTTGTCGTTTTCCTGGTAGAGCTCTTCGGTGAAGTTCATGAAAGCGAGCGGCTTCACGAAGCCCGGCTGGTCGACGTACTTCGCCCAGCGTTTGTCGAACCGCTCGATCTTGTACTTGCGGCCGAAGCGGAACCAGACGGTGTTCGGGTCGGGATTGATGCCCGGATCCTCCTGAGTGCCGAGGCGATCCCGGCGCTGCTCAGGCGTTTCGGGACGAATGTACCGCGGCATGCCGCCTTCCGGCACCTCGGTCGACGCGGTGGCAGCCGGCTTGGCAGGCGCCGGCGCCGCTGCTGCTGCTTTCGCCGCCTGAGCGGTCACCTCGTGAGGTGCGGCGGTGAGAACAAAGACGGACAACAGACAAGCCAGTGACTTCCGATGAGACATTCTTTTCTCCTGGATGGACTAGATGACGTCGACCAACGACGGCTGAGCTCTCCGGTAAAAGAGAAGCCCCGCCGAACAGACGAAGGCCGCGATCGTCAGTAAGAAGACGATCGACCCGCCATCAGGTAACGGTGAGGACAACATCGAGCTGCGAAACAAACCGAGCAGCGGCGTCATCGGATTCCAGAAGAAGTACCTCTCGAACCGTCCCGTCACTCCGTAAAGAATGGGGCTGAGGTAAAACCCGATCGCCAGCGCGAAAGTAATGATGTGCGGCACGTCGCGAAAAAAGACGTACGTCGTGGCGAGAAAAAAGCCGATCCCGATCTGCAGCAGCAACTGAACGACGAGCGCGACCGGCAAGAGCCAAAGTTGCCGTAGCGACATGCCGCGCGCAGCGAGCGCGAGTACGAAGATCGCCAGGCCGACACACTCGAAAATGAGGGCGGTCGCATTCGGCACGATGACCAGCACTTCGCTCCGGAGCGGCAGCTTCCGCACGATCGCGGAGCTCTCGACGATCGAGGTCGTCGCGCGCATCAATCCCTCGCTGAAGCCGAGCCATGGGAGGAGGCCGGAGATCAGAAAGTAGATGTAGTCGTCACCGCCCCCGCCGGCGCGCCCGCCCGGAATCATGAAGGTGAAAACGAACCAATAGAGCGCGACGAAGCTGAGCGGCTGAAGAACCGCCCACGCGAGGCCAAGGGCGGAGCCGGTGAACCGGGCCGTGAGATCGCGCTTGATCAGTTCGCGGAGAAGGTGGAGAGTGGCGTACGTAACGGCCCTTCGAGGAACCAGACTGCGAGGCTGAACTCACAGCTTGAAAGTTGCGTCAGGTTATTGTTTAATAGCATAAAAGTCAACGAATGCCGTCATGAACAGGCCAGCACAACTCGAACTCGTAGGACGCAAGATCCGGCAGCTCCGCCGCCAGCGCAAGCTGACTCAGGTGGAGCTCGCCGAAAAGATCGGCATTCACCAGTCGGACCTCTCTCGCATGGAACAGGGCGAGTACAAAGTAGGTCTCGACACGCTGTTGAAGATCCTCCAGTGCTTCGATTTGAGCATCGGGGACTTCTTCGACGAGAACAATCGCGCCAACACGGTCTTTGAGAAGTTCCGCTCTCTCAGCCCGACGGCGCAGAAGGAAGTCGAAAGCTTCATCGAATTCAAGCGCGCGCTCGAGAGCGATGGTGACTTCGACGGGGTGGAGGGTGGAGATGCCGATGCTTGAGCAGACTGCAGACCGTGTCGAAGAGCTGCGCCTCGCGGCGTTGAGCCGTGTGCGGCACGGCGATTACGAAGAAGCACTCGCGCTGTACGACGAAGCGCTTGCGATCGCGACGGAAGAAGACGCGCGCGAACTGATCACGATCAACAAAGCCGACGCGATGATCGCGCTCGAGCGCACCGGCCCGGAAGTCAACGAGCTTCCGCGCGTCATCATGCGCCGCCGCAGCGTGCGTCACATCTATCTGGCGGCGTACGCGCTCCAGTACAAGTACCGCCTCGAAAACGACCTGAAGCGCGCACTCTTCTACGGTCAGCTCGCGCTCCGCACGGCGGAAGAAGCGAACGAGCCGTCGTGGCGCCGCATCGTTCTTCTCGAGCTCGGGAACATCTACGAGCTCGACTCGCAGATCGCCACCGCGATCGAGTGCTTCGAGGAGTCGCTCGCGATCGGTGAAGAGTCGAGCCAGAACCGCGACCGGGATCTCAGCCACGCCTACGCGATCGAGAACCTCGGCTATTGCAAGCTTCTGCAGGGGAAGATCGACGACGGTCTCGCCTACGTGCATGAAGCGCTCGGCATGCTGTCCGATCCGATCGGCCGCGCCGAAGCGTACGTCGATCTCTGCTACGGCTACGTCGAGCGCGGCGATTATGCGCACGCGAGAATGTACGGCGACGCGGCGCTGGAGATCGCGAAGGACACCAGGCAGATTCGCAACGCTCACTACCTCCTCGGCGAGGCCTGCTACAAGTCGGGCGACGTCGATGCGGCCACCTATCACTTCGACGAATTGGCGAAGTTCTACCCGCAGTTCAAAAATCTCAAGAACCTCCTCTTCGCGATCGACCTCAGGTCGATGGTGAACCTCAAACTATGAGAAAGCTGCTCCTCTCGCTCTGCCTTCTCGCCCTTCCGGTGTTTGCCGCCGCGCAGGGGCGCGAAACGCTTTTGACGCCCGACGGCACGCTCTTCAGCGTCGAGACGAACGTCACCAACAACGAGGCGTCCACGCTCTCGGCGCATCTCATCCTCCGCTCGCAGACCGGAGCGGATGTCGTCCGTGAGGTCGTCCCGGCCACGCTCGACCGAGGCGCGCACGTCAACCCGGCCATCGCTTACGACGCGGAATCGAAGACGCTGTTCGTCTTCTGGCTCCGCCAGCTCGGCCTGATGTCGAGCCAGTTGATGGTGGCCTGCCGCGACGCGAACGGCACCTGGAACGCGCCGACGGCGTTCGGCGAGCAGTTCGACTTTCGCGAGAATCTCCGCATTGCAGTGACGCGCAAAGTCGTCGACCAGGACGGCACGGTCAGCGCGACTCCGGCGGTCAGCGTCCACCTCGTCTGGTGGGAGTTCGACACCGAAACGGGCCGCGAATCGGCGCAGTACGCGATGCTCAGCATCGAGAACGGCCGCGTCGAATCACTCCATCATCTCGAGCTCTCCTCCTTCACCGCGGACGCCGCCGGCGAACCGCTCGCCGCTGACGCCGACCGCTCCGTCCTGAAGCAGCCCCTCATGTTCACGGCGCCGCAGCAGGACAGCGTCCTGGTGGTCTTCGGCGAGGCCGCCAAAGAAGAACTGCATCAGGTGCGCGTGCGCCCGACGAAGATCGTTTCGGACGGCCGCCTGCGCGTGCCGGTCGGCCGCCACGAGCGCAGCAACCGCGCGCCGTCGTTCCGCGTCGCGTCGAACACGCGCATCGAAGGAATCTACGGCGACAGCACGCGGATCGCGCTCTACACGCGCGACGCGTCGCGCGTCGAGTACGTGATTCTGAAAGACGGCGCCTGGACCGCGCCGCGCTCGATCGCACTCGACGAGCAGATCACGAGCGGAGCAGCAATCGACGCACTCCGCCGCCTCCTCGACGAACACTGATCCCGAACTCACCCTCCTCGGAGGCAAACAAAAAAGCCGGCGCGATGCGCCGGCTTTTTTGTTTGCGCGCGACTCGTCGTCAGATGCGCGGTTTCGAGTGCTTCACCGAGGTGATGATGCCGACGCCGAGGAGCAGGAGCGCGCCGATGCCGATCCAGAAAGGCTCGACGTCGAATCGATAGGCGACCAG
>DASVUA010000089.1:0-3018 GCA_036387295.1 Thermoanaerobaculia bacterium
AGGTCGTGCAGTTCTTCCGCGATCATTCCGCGATCGACGAAGTGGAGATCCAGTCGGAGACCGATCGCTACATCGTCTGGCCCGGACAGGCACTCGCGTACAAGATCGGCCAGCTGAAGATCCTCGAGCTGCGCGAGCGTGCGCAGAAAGCGCTCGGTGCAAAGTTCGACATTCGCGCGTTCCACGACGTGGTTCTCGGCTCCGGCGCGCTGCCGATGGACGAACTGGAGAAAACGGTCGACGCCTGGATCGCCGCGACGAATGCCCGAGCTTCCTGAAGTCGAAACGTACACCCGCTACTTTGCGCGTCACGCGCTCGCGCAGCGGATCGCGCGTGTCGAAGTGCGCGACGAACGGATCCTCGGCGAGATCCGCAAGGATGCGTTCACGAGGAAGCTGAAGGGACGCTGCTTTCTGTCCGCACGGCGGCACGGCAAGCACCTGTTCGCCGAGGTTGCCGACTGTGCGCAGGGGGCCACGTCGGGCCAAGCCGCAACTAGCAACCCGCAACTCTGGCTGCATCTCCATTTCGGCATGAGCGGCGATCTCGCGTATTCGCGCGATCGCGAAGGCGATCCCCGTTTTGCGCGGGTGGTCTTCCATTTCGACGACGACGCCTGGCTCGCGTTCGAAGACATGCGTCTGTTCGGCGTTGCGGAGCTCGTCGCATCACCCGACGACTACATCGCGGCACACAAGCTCGGCCCCGACCCGCTCGACCCCACGTTCACGTTCCCGAAGTTCAAGACGTTGATCGACCGGCGCCGCGGCGCAATCAAGTCATTATTGATGACGCAGGAGATTCTGGCCGGTCTCGGCAACCTCTACGTCGACGAGACGCTGTACCAGACCGCGATTCATCCTCAACGCGCCGTCGACACGATTTCAGAAGAAGAAAAGAAAGCGATCTTCACCTCCATGCGCCGGATGCTCCGCGACGTCATCGCCCGCCACGGCCGCGACGCCGCACTGCCGCCGCACTACCTCATCCATCACCGCGAAGAAGGGGAGCGCTGCCCCCGACCGAAATGCGGCGGCACGATCAAGCGCGCCGTCGTCTTCGGACGCACGACCTACTTTTGCGGGAAGCATCAGCGGTGAAAGAGGAGACGTTGTAGGTTGTCAGTTGTCTGTGCGGTTGCGATCAGCGGAGATGCGTCGCCGCCAACCAAACCCGCCGAAAACCGAAAACCGAAAACCGACAACCCAGCCCGGGCAACGGTCAACGGGCAACGGGAAACCGCCACGCCCATTTGAGCGCTACAATCCCCACCTCTCCATGACCGACCGTCTACACGAGCTCGCGCGGCAAGTCGCGGAACTGATGCGCGGCAATATGCCGGTGGCGGCGCGTGCCGATGGCGCGAACGTCGTGACGGACGATCTGACGCCGGCCGGCCGTGCGATGCGTGTCGTCCTCAGTGAGCTGCGGCGCGAAGTGCCGTACGACAGTTGTTCGGTGCAGGAGTTGCGCGGCTCGAAGCTCGCCATCGTGGGCGGCGTCGGGTTCGACGATCTCGACGTGATCCTCGGCGAGTCGTTCGAGGTCGACAATATCGACATTCCGAATGGCGAAGTGATCTATCGCCGCCGTCCGCTCATCGTCGGCGATACCGATCAGTACCGCGCGTTCCGCCGCGGCCTGCACGTCGGCGCAAACATCCGCTCCTGGCTCGGCGTCCCGATGCTGGACGGCGACCGCTGCGCCGGCATGCTCGCCCTCGACAAAGCGGAAGCCGATTTCTACACCCTCGCGCATGCCGAGACCGCGCTCGCATTCGCCTCGCTCGTCGCGCAGGCACTCCATCACGCCGCCGCGAGCGACGAACAGTCGTACGCCTAACGCGTCTTGGGGCGGTAGGTCTCGATCACCGGCGCGTCGCGGTCGAGCAGCGCCAGCGCGGCACGCATGATCTGCTTCTGTCCCTCGGCATCATCGGGCGTGCCGAGGGGAAACCCATGCGCGTACGGCACGACCAGCGCGCGCGGCGGGCGTACTTTTTCGGCGACGTCGCGCAGGAGCATGAGACAGACGGTTGCAATCCCGCGGCGCTCGATTTCGGCGGCGATCAGACTCACGGTCTGATTGCACATCGGTCATATCGGGACGAGCAACACGGCGTCCACTCTGTCGCCCGCGAGCGCTTCCGCAACGCTCGGCGCACTGTCGCGCATCAGCTGCCCCGGTGCGGTGATCGAGCCCATGAACGAGAAATGGCGATGATTCACCCCGCCGATTTCGCCGTCGTCCGCGAGTTCGCGCAATCTGCCGATCGGAAACGCGAGGTTCGCATCCCGCCGCACGCCGGCGTGGTCGTACGACTTGCTGCGGTGTGCGTCGATGAGTGTCGCCGGATCGGCGTCGAACGCGACTTCACGCGAGCTGGAGTCGCCCCCCTTGACGTCGTCGTCGAATCGCGGCTGCCCCGGCAGGACCAGACCGGCGGTCGAAACGAGGGCGATCCTGGCGGTCGTCAGCGGCTTGGCGAGCGGCGCGGAAGGGACGGGATCGATGCGCCGCCAGGGGTAGGCCTTCAGAAAAAGCCGGACCGACAGCGGCAAATCAGCAAGTTCAGCCAAGGCCTCGAATCATAACCGCGTGTAATCGAAGCGTAATCTGACATCGCTAACGTGGTCGGTGGAGGATGAACCCACTTGAACCCCTTACACCAGCTACGCGACACGATTCAGTCTCTCAACACGCAGCAGCTCGAGCTTCAGAAACAGGAATTGCTGATGCTCGTCGAGGCGCTTGCGCCCGAATCGAACGGGCAGGGTGACTCCACGCACCAGCGTCTTTCGCCGCGCGAAAGCGAAGTGCTTTCGATGATCCTGGCAGGCCGCCGGTTGAAGGAAATCGCTGCCAAGCTCGACATCAGCGTGAAGACGGTCACGACGCACCGTTCGCGGCTCCTGCGCAAGCTCGGCATCGAGGACAACCTCGGGCTTTATCGCTACGGCATCCGCAATGGCATGATCAACGTCTGATCGCATACGATTCGGCGCCATGCGCCTGAT